>JAFXYP010000041.1 GCA_017541665.1 Lentisphaeria bacterium
CTCTCGTCTGTACTTCGCAGGAAATACGAGATGATACAGAAGCAACGTTTTGTTATGATGTTTGTAGACATGTTCGCTCATGCCTATAATATAGCACACATTGAATCTTTTTTAAAGCCGACCCAAGGGTCGGGGTATTAAACCCAACCGAATAAACCTTTTCACATAGGAGATCACGACCATGCCCAAGAAACAACCCTGCAACCTCAGCTGTTCCGAATGCTCCGTCCGGAATTGCTACCGCAAAGAGAAACAGTATCCCTCGTTCTGCCTCACGGAACAGTACAAAGGGGCCGTCGAACAGACCAAAAAGCTCTACAGCTCCAATTCGCTGGACGGCCGCATCGCACGCGCCGCCGCCGAAATCGAGGGCGAATACTACGGCCGCCTGACCCGTCTTGAGGAGACGATCCGGTTCGCCAAGAAGCTCGGCGTGAAGAAGCTCGGCATCGCCAGCTGCATCGGCCTGCTCGACGAAGCCTCGCTCTACGCGCAGATCGTCCGCACCGCCGGGATCGAGACGAAAACCGTGATCTGCAAAGTCGGCGGCGTCGACAAATGCGACATCGGACTGCCCGACGGATTGAAGGTCTGCCCCGGCTGCAACGAATCCTGCTGCAATCCGGCGCTCCAGGCGAAAATCCTCAACGAATGGGGGGCCGAGCTGAACGTGCTGGTCGGTTTGTGCGTCGGGCACGACGCGATCTTCACCCGTCACAGCAAAGCCCCGGTCACTACGTTCATCGTGAAGGACCGCGTGCTCGGCCACAACCCCGCCGCCGCGCTCTATACCGCCAAGTTCTACTACAAACGCGTCCTGAACGAAAAGACATTCCCGGAACCGCGCAGGGAAGCCGTCGAGGCGGAACTCGCAGCAGCAAAGGCTGTGAACAAGACGGCTTCGAAAAAGACGACGACCGCGAAAAAAGCAAAATCAGGGAAGAAAGCATCCCGTTCATGATTTGAAATCCCGTTGAAATTTGATCTTTTCGGGATATATTAAGTGCAGACAAACAGGAAAGGATTCGAATATGGACACGGTACAGATCGACGGCAACAGCCTTGAAGCGGTCACGTTCGCCACGCAGCACACGAAGATCCTCGTGATCCGCGCCGCGCACGGATTGCTCGGATGCGGATACATTTCGGTCGACACCGCCGCGAAAGTCGGCGACGCGCTCGCCGTCGTCTCCGGCGTTTCGAATTACGACGACATGCTTCAGGCAGCCGTGAAGGCGGTCTCTCCCGCCGCGGAGGCGCTCGGCGTCCGTCCCGGCATGACCGGCCGCGAGGCGCTGGCGAAAATGCTGTAAACAGATCATCGTGTGAACCCGTTCCGCTTTCACGGCGGAGATTTCGAACGGAAAATCGCACCCGCCCTGCAAACGCACAGGGGCCGGGCCGGTTTCCCGTTTTTCATTTTCTACCCGCCCCGCTTAAGAAAAAGCGGAAAAAAGCACGGTGTTCTCTTGAAAAAAACGCCTTTCAAGGCTATTGTTATGTAGGATATTCTCATCTCACCAACCAACAATCAGCAGAACAGGATGCAACAATGAGCTACTATCTGGGTCTTGACTCCAGCACGCAGGGCCTCAAAGCAGAGGTCATCGACACCGTCGCCGGCAAAGTCGTCGGCTCCTTCGCGGTCAATTTCAAGAACGATCTGCCGGAATACAACTCTCCGAGCGGATACCTCCCCAATGACGACGAAAGCGTCCGCTGCGCCGATCCGCGCATGTGGGTCGCCGCCATGGACATGCTCTTCGACCGCATGCAGAAGGCCGGGTTCCCGATGGCGGAGATCGCCGGCATCTCCGGGTCCGGCCAGCAGCACGGCTCGGTCTACCTGAGCGCTCCGATCACCGACTGGGATCCCGCGAAGACCCTCGCCGACCAGCTCGCACCGATCCTCTCCCGCGCGGTCGCCCCGATTTGGATGGACAAGTCCACCGAGGCGGAATGCGCCTGGCTGACCGAAAAGTTCGGCAACCGGATGCGCCGCGACACCGGCAGCCCGGCGATCGTTCGCTTCACCGGGCCGCAGATCCGCAAGTTCGCCGTGAACGAACCGGAAGCCTGGGCAAAGACGAAGACCGTGCACCTCGTGAGCTCCTTCCTCTGCTCCGTGCTGTGCGGACGGGACTGCCCGATCGACTTCGGCGACGGCGCGGGCATGAACCTGCTGAACCTCCACACGCTCGCGTGGGATCCCGAGATCACGGCGGCCACCGCCCCCGACCTCATGAGCAAGCTCCCGCCCGTGAAATCCTCGCAGACCGTCGCGGGCAATCTCTCCGCCTACTTCACGAAATACGGCATGAAGGCCGGCATCCCGGTCGTGGTCTGGTCCGGCGACAATCCGTGCAGCCTGATCGGCGTCGGCGGCGGCTCCTTCGGCACCGCGGTCATCAGCCTCGGCACCAGCGACACGTTCTTCGCCACCATGCAGGACTTCGTGACCGACCCCGACGGATGCGGCCACGTGTTCGGCAACCCCGCCGGCGGCTTCATGAGTCTTATCTGCTTCACCAACGGATCCTTCGCACGCGAACACCTCCGCGACGAACTCGCCGTCGACTGGCATTTCTTCGACGTCACTGCATGCGCCGAGACGAAACCCGGCAACGGCGGCCGCCTGATGCTCCCCTACTACGAGGCGGAAAATACCCCCGCGGTCCCCGCCGGCGTCGTCCGCAATTTCGACCCCGCCACAGCGTCCAAGGCCGAGCAGATCCGCTGCCTCCTGGAGTCCCAGGCTCTCACCATGCGCCGCCACTCCGCATGGCAGGGCGACGGCACTTTCAAGCGCATCCGCGTAACCGGCGGCGCGTCCAAGAGCGCCACCTTCCGCCAGATCCTCGCCGACGTCTTCCAGGCGAAGATCGAGACCGTCTCCATCGCGAACTCCGCTTCCCTCGGCGCGGCAATCCGTGCCGCCAACGGGATCGACGGCACGCCGTTCGAGGACCTCTACGCGATGTTCTGCTCCGCCGCCTCCGTCATCGAGCCGAACGCCTCCCTGCGCGGGCTCTACAACGACATGCTGGCGGACTACGCCGCGCTGGAATCCAAACGCGGCTGATCTTTTCAGCAAACAACCTGCAAAAAGAATCACACCGTCTTTTCACTTCGGAAAGGCGGTGTTTTTTTGCTTTCGGGGAAAGAGTGCCGGGTCAGCAGTCGAGCAGGAACTTTACATCGTCCATGCTCAGAGAGGACAGCGCCTCCGTCGACTCCTCCACGAGGTCGTTGAACAGGGCGCGCTTGCGTTCGTGCAGCGCCAGGATGCGTTCCTCGATGGAGTCCCGGACGACCAGGCGGATGATGTTCACGCTGCGCGTCTGCCCGATGCGGTGGGTGCGGTCGGCCGCCTGATCCTCGACGGCGGGGTTCCACCACGGGTCGAAGATGATGACGGTGTCGGCGGACGTGAGGTTGATGCCGACGCCGCCGGCCTTCAGGCTGAGCAGAAAAACTCGCACATCGGGATTGGAATTGAACCGGTCGATGCGCTCCGCACGGTCGTGCGTGGATCCGTCGAGGTATTCGAAGTCGATCTGCTGTTCGGCCAGGCTGTCGCGGATGATCGACAGCATGGATGTAAACTGACTGAAAATAAGGACTTTGTGCCCGGAATCGAGCGTTTCCAGCAGAAGTTCGTTCAGCAGTTCGAGCTTGGCGGAGGAGATCCCCGCCCCCTCCCCGTCCGGGAGGAGTTCCGGCGCGCAGCAGACCTGCCGCATCCGCATAATGGACGCGAGCAGGTGGATGTGCGTGATGGACCGGTTCCCGGATTCGAGTTCGCTGAACTGCCGGAACTGTTCGTTCGCGCGTTTTTCGAGCGTCTGGTACAGTTTCCGCTGGGGCGACTCCATGTCGCAGTAGAGGAGCTGCTCCTGTTTGGGCGGGAGCTCGAGGCACACGTCGGATTTGCGGCGGCGGAGCATGAACGGGGAAATACGGCGCACGAGCTCGTGTTTCAGTTCGGCGCTGGCGGCGATCTCCGAATACTTCTCGCGGAACGAATTGAGCGAGCCGAGGAGGCCGGGATGGAGGAAGTCGAACATGCTCCAGAGGTCCTCGGCGGAATTCTCCAGCGGCGTGCCGGTGAGGATGACCCGATTGTTGGACGGGATAGATTTGCAGGTGCGGGCGTTGAGGCTGAGCGGGTTCTTGATATGCTGCGCCTCGTCCAGGATCAGAGTGGACCATCGGATGCCGCCGATGAGCTTGATGTCGCGCCGCACAAGCGCATAGGAAGTGATGACGATCTCGCGCGTGGCGGCTTTCTCCCAGAGCGTGCCGCGGTTCGGGCCGTTCACGATGAGCGTGCGGAACCCGGGGAGGAAGCGTTTGATCTCCGCGGCCCAGTTCCCGACCAGAGTTGTGGGACAGACGACGAGCGCGGGGAGGCGTTTCTGCGGTGCGACGGCGAGGAAGGCGAGCAGCTGGACGGTCTTGCCGAGGCCCATCTCGTCCGCGAGGATGAGGTTGCAGCCGCGGTCGGACATGCCATCGAGCCATGCCACGCCCGTCTTCTGGTATTCGCGGAGTTTGCCGTGGAAGACGGCGGGATCGAGCTCGGGACGCGCCGCCGAATCCAGAACGCTGTCGTAGTCCAGCTTCAGGCGGAGGAAATCGACCGGGACCGCGCCGGGCAGTTCCGATGCGGCGTCCGCCCAGTAGTATGCCGCCTGGCGCGGGATCCGTATGATCTCGGCGTCGGGATCGTCGTCGGCGCCGGGCATGTACGTGACGACCGGCTGAAGCGAGGCGGCGAGACGCCGCAGGGCATCGGGAATCCGCACGAAATTCCTGCTGAGGACTGCGGGCGGCAGATAGTTTTCGCCCCTCGCAGCAGCCGCGGTCAGGTCGTTCCAGCGGACGGCCGCGCCGCCGGCGGAGAGATGGATGCCGAGTTCGAACCAGTCCGGGCCGGAACCGCGGAGCGTGGTCCTGAGGGTCAGGCGGGAGTTTTCGCCGGCAAGCGAGGCAAGTCCGGCATTGAGGAGGAATTCGCGCCCCTCGCGTTCCCAGCGCGGGATCACTTCCTCGATGAACATGCCGACGGCCTCCCGGTCGTTCAGCCGGTACACGACCGACGGCCCGGACACGGTGCGTTTCGTGCGGTGCGAGAACCCGAAATGGATCAGCTCCTCGTGGCGGAGTTCCTCCTCCTGCGTGTTGCGGAGCCAGAACATGGCGGCCCCGGCGGAACCGAACCGTGTGGCGTCGGTGGAGCAGAGCTGGCTGCCGTAGTTGAACATCATGGTCAGTTCGAGCGTGCCGTCGTCGAGGAAGCGTCCGTCGTAGACCGTGCGGAATTTGCGTTCACGCACCTTCACGCCCGTGGACGGAAGGATGCGGATCGGCAGGTCCTTCGTCGAAAGCAGAATCCGCGCGGCTTCATCGTCGCACGGCTGGATCGTCGTGCGGAGGAAATTCCGGATCCACGCCACATCGTTGCGGGCGGGCAGCCACCAGTATTCCCCGAGCATGCCGACCCAGCATCCGCTCCGGCCTGCGATGACCTTCACGTCCTTCAGCGGCAGGGGCGCGCCCTTGACCAGGACGGCGGAGCGCAGGAGGAAGCCGGTGCGGAGTTTTTCGAGGAGGAAGACGGGCACGGCGGGTTCCGGGTGGACAATGATCCTCTGCCCCTTGTACACGAAATGCGTGAACCCGGGCAGGCTGTGGAAGAATTCGGTGCACTGTTCCGCCGTGAGCGACAGCGTCTGGTGCTCCAGCTGTTCGGCGTTGATGGCGAGGAACCGGATGATCTGGCGGTCCTGCGGCGAGAAGTATTCGAGGCGAAGCGACGTGGTCGTCTTGTCGAAATGGAGCTGCCGAAGGTTGGTCTGGTTGCCGGCGTAGATGCGGGACCCGTTGACCAGGTTGACATGGAGATGCACATTCTCCCATTTGCTCGGAGCATGCGGATACTCCTCCATGGATTCGAGTTCGACATGAGCAGGATGCTCCCCCAGAAGCTCGGTCAGGAGCTCGGGGATCCCGACGAAACGCAGCCCGGCGAATTGCACCGGCAGGTCCGGCAGCTGCGGTTCCTCATGCTTCTTGATCGTATATTTGGCGTGGTAGAGCGCGGCAGCCATCGAATG
This sequence comes from Lentisphaeria bacterium, assembly GCA_017541665.1. Lineage (GTDB taxonomy): Bacteria > Verrucomicrobiota > Lentisphaeria > Victivallales > UBA1829 > UBA1732. The sequence goes on from JAFXYP010000041.1 coordinate 6,120, forward strand.
CGGGCAGAATCCTGGGAATTTGCCGCGGCACGTGCAGGTGCCGGAAAACGGGCCGTTCGGGAAGCCGCGGATCTCGGCATGTGCGACGAGCACGCCGGCATCGCGGCAGACGGCGCGGAGCACCCCGCGTTCGATCTCGTGGCAGCACAGCAGACCGCCGCTGTGCAGGATCTGCTTGGCTTTCTTGAAGACTTCCTTGGAGCTTGCCGCGATCAATTTCGCTTCGAAACTTTCGCCCATCTGACTCTTTCCTGATTTATTTTATGAAAAAGAACAAATAATATATCCTCTGGCGAGGAAAAAAGCAATCAAAAAACGTCTCTTTTCCCGAAAAAACACCGGACGGAAAGCCGGAACGCTCTCCCGGGACCTGCAGGATCGCCGACTCTCAGCGCCGCAACACAGCAGCACGGGGCATCCTTCGTTCCCGCCCCGAAAAGGGGTTTTTTCCGTAAAAAATCGATTCCGTGCTTGATTTTCCCGAAAGATGGGGTATAGTAATTTCATCACAAAAATCATGGCGTGATGGTCGAGCGGCTAAGGCAACGGTTTGCAAAACCGGTTCTGGTGGGTTCAACTCCCACTCACGCCTCCAATTCGCCCCCTCCTTGAGGCGGCAGGGCTTCCCCCTCATTATCCCTGCCGTCTCTTTTTTTGTCTTCGCAGACGGGCGAAAGAATGCGTTTTCGCGGAAAAACGACGGAGGCATCTTGAATTCGGGCGAAAACGTGGTATAGTTATGCGTAAAAAAAACACGAACGGAGCCAGATATGGGCAAACACAAAGTCCTGAACACACCCGCCATCCGGCGCATCCCGACCTATTTGCATAAGCTCATGCTCATGCACGCGGCCGGGGAGGAGTTCGTGTCGACGTCCAAGCTGGCGGACTACATGGGGCTGGACCCGATCATCGTCCGGAAGGACTTCGAGCTGACCGGCATCCAGGGGACGCCCGGCGTCGGGTTCAAGACGGCGGAACTGATCGCCTCGCTCCGGCGGTTCCTCGGCTGGGACGAACGCACCACGGCGTGCCTCGTCGGCGCCGGCTCGCTCGGCAGCGCCCTGCTCGGCTACGAGGAATTCGCGGAATACGGCCTGCGGTTCACGTTCGTATTCGACGCCGACTCCCGCAAGCATGGGATGCTGATCCATGCGCACGAGGTGCTGGACGTGCGGAAGATGCGGGAATACCTGGCGCCCGCGCCGCCGGACATCGGCATCATCTGCGTGCCGTCGTCCACTGCCCAGATGGTCGCCGACGATCTCGTGCAGTGCGGCGTGAAGGCGATCTGGAATTTCGCGAACGTCTGCCTGCGGGTCCCCCACGACGTGATCGTGCAGAGGGAAGTCATCGCCGGCGGGTTCGCCCTGCTCTCCATGAAACGCCGCAGCCACGGCGCGGAGACCGGCCAGGATGACTGACCGCCGGCTCCTTCTTCCTTAGGTTTTCCTCAAATCAAGTCCGGCAGCACCCTTTTTGCGGCAGCTGTTTTTTTCCGGTCAGAAAAGGTCGAGGAACCAGTTCTTTTTCTTCGCCTTCATGGAAGATTTCCGCACCATGACGACTTCGCTCTGGTCGGTCGTCACGCAGTCCATCACGGACCCGGAAAACCCGGGCACGCCCTCGGGGATCGCGCGGTTCACGACCTCCGTGGCGGAGCGTTCGACCTGGAACGGGGCGTCGCCGCCGCCGTCGGGAAACACGAAATAGACCTCCAGCTTGAAGTCATAGCCGGGGATGTTTTCGGATTCGGCAAGGAAATACACCTTCTGGGCGGGGATGCTCCCCTGCACTTTCAGGGGATTGCTGTAGGTTGCGGTCGCCTTGACCTTATCCTCGGCAAGCTCGAGCCCGTTGGCCTTGATCGCCTCAAGCATCGGCTTCGCGGAGGCCGTCCATTTCCCGCCCGGCTTCACCTTGCGCGTCGTGCCGAGGTATTCCTCGGGGCGGTCCAGCGGCGCCGCGAACATGGACGCGATCAGGCGGCGTGCCCCGGGGAGCATCGCGCGGATCTCCTTCGTGGTCTTCGCGCTGTCCGGGCCGGCCCCGCCGCCCAGTACGGATGCCGCGGCGTCCGCATCCGAGCCGAGGGGGATGTCCCGCAGGTTCACGCCGGAGGAACGCACAATGGCGGTCATGCCTGCGAGCGGCGCGTAGTCGGTCTTCTCGCCGTCGACGACCTGCGAAAGCGTCTCGACCTTGAACTGGATCACCAGCGGGTCGAGCGACTGGTAGACGAGCTCGCCGACCGCATGGACCTCGTGCGTCTCGCGGCGGCGCGGCGGGTTGTTGATCCCGACCAGTTTCATCCGGTAGGTCCGCACCTGGCGGGAGTTCACGGAGATTACGTACGTCTCGCCGATTTTCGGCTTCCCGTCGAAACGCAGTTCGACCTCCCCTGCGTCCGCGGCTTCGAGAATCGCGGGAAGCAGGAGGAACCCCGCCGTCAGTACGACGGCGCAGAGGCACAGGATAGCGGCACGCATTTTCTTTTTCATCATACGAACTCGAAATCGTCCATGGTCTGAAGCTCGCGGTGGACGAACTCGGCGGCCAGGGCGAACGCCCGGGCACGGTGGCTGAGCTTGCTCTTCACCTCTTCGCCGAGCTCGCCGAACGTCTTGTCATAGCCGTCCGGGATGAAGATCGGGTCGTAACCGAATCCCTCCGTGCCGCGCGGTTCCGGCGCGATATGGCCGGTCACCTCGCCGTGGAACGTCTCCACGATGTCGCCGCGGTAGGCCAGCGCGATGACGCATACGAAACGTGCCCGGCGGTCATCGAAGTTCTTCAGCTCGTCCAGGAGCTTCGCCATTTTCTCGGCATAGGAGGCGTTTTCCCCGGCATAGCGGGCGGAATAGATGCCCGGGGCACCGCCCAGCGCGGCGACTTCCAGCCCGGAATCGTCCGCGAAGGCCGCCATGTCGGCATAGCGGGCGGCCTGCCCGGCCTTGATGCGGGCATTCTCCTCGAAGGTAGTGCCGTTCTCGACGATGACGGGGAAATCCTTGATGGTGTCCGGGGAAATGATGCAGACGCGACCGGAATCGGCCGAGGCGTCGAGCATGGCCTGGAATTCCCGGATCTTGTGTTTATTGGTGGTGGCGGCGAGAATCTGAAGCATGGGAGCGCATCTCCTGTCTTAATATCTTAATTGCCTGTCAGCTCATTGTAGATTTGTTCGTATTGGTCGACCATGGACGAGACGGAACACAGCACGAAGGGCTTGGAACGGCCGGCGGCGACCGCCTCGGAAAGCGCCTTCGCCAATCGGATGCCGTCCGGGTCCGTGTTGAAATCGATGCACTGCGCGAACCCGCCCTCGTACTGTTCGCAGAGTTCCGAGAGCGAATCCGCAGTCGACGTAACCACGGGAAGGCCGAGCGTCATCGCTTCGTTCAGCGTGAGCGGCGCCCCCTCGTAACGGGACGGCATCACCAGCGCGTCGAAGGCCGCCATCAGGCTGCGGGCGTTCGAACGGTATCCCGGCAGTGCGAAGACGAGGTTCGGATAGTTCAGCGCACGTACGCGCCTTTCCAGGTCGTCGCGCTCCGGGCCGTCGCCGATGATCACGACGCCCCAGCGCTCCCCCTCCGGCACGCGGGCGGACAGCGCCCCCATGCGGTCGAAAAGCAGGTCGTATCCCTTCTGGCGGTCGAGGCGTCCCACGGACCCGATCACTTTCGTGCAGTCCTCCATCATGCACCATTTGCGGAACTCGCGGCACTCTTCGGGCGGGGCGGGCTCCACCAGGTCGCAGCCGTTGTACACCACGCGGAACCGTTTCCGCGGGATCCGGGTGACCGCCGAATGATACCGCACTGCGGCCTTCGAGACGCCGGTCAGGACGCTCGCGTGCCGGACCGTCATCCGGTCCAGCATGAAATAGAACCGCTGCGAGGGGCGGTGGTCGGCGATATGGATCGTGTTCACCAGCGGGATCCCGCTGCCCGCAAGCGCAAACCTGGACAGCAGATTGGAGTGCATCATGTGCGAATGGACGATCTCCGGTTCCAGCCGCTGCAGCGCGTACCGCACCAGAAAAGGAAGCACGAAGAAATCGAGCTTGGTGGCGTTCAGAAACGCCACACGGGCCCCGGCCGTCTGCAAAGCATCCACCAGGCAGTCGTCCTGCGGCGGCGCCTTCAGCGACAGCACGTCGCACGTGTGCCCCCGTGCGATCAGGTTGCAGACGATGTCGGTCAGGACGCGTTCCGCTCCGGCCGGATCCAGATCTGTTATGAGTGATACGATTTTCATAGCGTTTGGTTCCAAAAAAAGTGAACTGCGACATAAGCCGGATTCTGTCTCCGCGCTTACGCGCGGGGGCGACCATCTGTCTAAGCGGCCAGAACCCGGGACTGGTAACGCCGCGGGCAACGGCATCGTCCCCTATTTGGCCTTGCTCCGGAAGGGGCTTGCCATGCGGCCCGGATCACTCCGAAGCCCGGTGGTCTCTTACACCGCCGTTTCACCCTTGCCGGCCATCCGAAAACGGCCGGCGGTCTGTTCTCTGTTGCGCTTTCCTTCCCGCAGGGTTGCCCCTGCGGCATCCTTCTTGAAGAAGGACTTCCCGCCCTGTGGAGTCCGGACTTTCCTCTTTGCAAAGCAAAGCGGCCGCCGTCACAGTTCACATTCTTACTATACCATACGCACGGGAAAAATGCAAGTCGTTTTCATGTTTTTTGGCGGGGAAGATGCGAACTCATGCGCTTTCCGGACTCCGGGGGAAAAGCCGGACGGTTTTTCGGACTTTTTTTGTTCCGGGGGTTGCAATCCGCTTTCCCGCGTGATACATTGTTTGCCGGGACCTTGAGAATATGAACAGAAAGGACAACGGGTACACGCCATGATGCTGTGTCAGATATGCAAAGCCAATCCGGCCACGATCCATATACAGGAAATCGTCAACGGCGAAACGAACACGCTCCACATCTGCGCCGAATGCGCGAAAAAACGCAACCTGACCGAGGACAATGCCGCCAATTCGCATTTTCACGAGATGCTCGAACGCCTCACGCAGGCGATCGCGAACAGCGCCGACCTGAAGCTCGCCGAACTCTTCGAACAGAAAAAGCCGGAGGAGGAAGAATCGAAGGATATCCTGTGCAACGCCTGCGGGACGAGCTGGCAGGCATTCAAAAAGAACGGAAAACTCGGCTGCGCTGCCTGCTACGAACAGTTCGGCCAGCTTCTCGTCGGAAGCGTCATGCTCGGCCATCACGGCAGCGTCCATTGCGGCAAGACGCCGCCGAAAACGGTCGAACAGTGGCACGACGCGGCCGTCTCCGAACGGATCAACCTCCGGCGCGAACTCGAACGTCTCCGCAAGGGGCTGGACGAATCCATCCGGCGCGAGGAGTTCGAACAGGCCGCCGAGCTCCGCGACAAGATCGCCTCCATCGAAACCGAGCTCAAATCCGCCGACATCGACCCCGAACTTACGAAAGACATTCTGGATTTGTGCCATGTCGGAACCGAACCCAAATCCGCCGGCCTCATCCCCGATGAGACCGACCCGGATCCGGCAAAAACGAAACCCCGCACACGCGGAAGGAGAAAAAAGCAATGATCTTCCATCCGCGTATCCGCCACCTCGCCGCGAAGGGACCCGTCTTCATCGGACAGGGACCGATCCTCTCCACGTTCCTCTCGCTTTCCCGCAACATCGACGGGTTCCATTTTCCGTCGACGGCATCCGTCAACACACTGGAGTCGGTCGCCGAACTCGGACTCGCCGCGATGCACCATGAAGACGTGCACAGCCTGCTTCCGAGCATGTTCCAGATCAAGCACGAACTCCTCACCACGTCCGACCGCGAACTGCTCGTGGAACGGGAACTGATGGAGCGCCCGCAAACGGACATCGCCGCCTGCCGCGTCTTCGTCTGCGCCGAGGACGGCTCAACATCCGTTCTCCTGAACGGGGACGACCATCTCTGGCTTCACATGACCGCACCGGGTTCGGCTTTCCGCGAACTCTGGGACCGCATGTCCGCACTCGAATCCGCGCTCGCACGCCACCTCCGGTTCGCATTCCACCCGCGGTTCGGCTACCTGACGAGCTCGCCCGAGCTCGTCGGGACCGGCCTCAGGATCACATTCCTGATCCACCTCCCCGCGCTCGGCCTCTCCGGCCGCCGGAAACGGATCCTCGAGCGGCTGGAGGACGCCGGACTCGCCGCGGAGCCGTATTTCCCCGTCGACGGGAAGGCCGCCGGGAACCTCTACCTCATTTCCAACCGCACCACGCTCGGCGAACGGGAAGAAGACCTGGGACTCCGCATGACGGAGTTCGTCACGTCCATCTCCCGCGAGGAGGAACGCACCCGCGCGGACCTGCTGAACCGTCAGAAACTGCTCTTCCTCAATGCCTGCGGACGCGCCTACGGGCTTCTGCGAAACACCTATCTCATCCCGACATCGGAGGCGCTCGACGCCCTCTCCATCATGAAGCTCGGAGCGGATTCCGGCGTCTTCCGCCATTTCACGAGACAGGACTGGGCGGAACTCCTGCTCGAGTGCCAGCCTGCGCATCTCTGCTGCCGGAAAAACATGGCACTCTCCCCCCTCGAACGAGGCAAATACCGCGCCACTTGTTTCCGTGAACGCCTCAACGGACCGGAACCTGCGGCGGAGACCGACAGCGAACAGAAGAACTGAACCCGCCACGCGGAAAACGAACCGGAACCGCCCCGGAACCCGATCCCCCCCCCCGAACTGACATGGACACCACGTTTCTAAGCATCGTACTGGCGGTTCTCGAAATGACTTTCCTTTTCGTGGCGCTCCTGCTGCTCCACGGACTGAAGAAACAGCTCGGCGCACCGGCATCCTACGTCGCCATGGGACTGCTTTTCGGGTTCACGCAGTTCGCCGGCGCGGGCGGCATCACGATCGTCACAGGCTACTCGGGATTCGACATCCCGCTCTCGTCCGGCGTGCTCATGCTGCCGTTCCTCGGCATCCTGGCGGTCATCTACATCGCCGACGGCACGCTGTCCGCGCAGCGCGTGATCATCGGGCTCATGATCTCGCTGGCGCTCTTCCTGTATCTGGCGCACCTGACCGTCACGCAGGCCGAAATGCTCCAGCCCCAGGAGACCGGCGCAGACCCGCTTCCCATGGCGTTCGCCGCCATGATGCGGAGCAGCCTCGGCATGATGGCCGCAAACGTGCTGTCGTTCACGGTCGACATCTTCCTGATCCCGATCTTCTATCAGGGCCTCCGCAACCGTCGCATCAACCTCTTCCTCTGCGTGGCGGCCTCGCTGATCGCCGTGCAGCTGAGCGATGCCATGGTCTTCTCCGCCGTGTACCGCTGGGGGCGTCCCGACTGGTGGCTCGAACTGGAGACTTCCTACCTCTTCAAAACCCTGATGGTGCTCTGGCTCAGCGTCATCATCACGTTCTACATCTCCCGCATCCGCTACGAACTGCCCGGCGAAGGGCGTGGCGCGCTCGACATCGTGATCGCATTCTTCGGCAACTACGGAAAGAGAGTCGAGCTGGAAAAGACGCTTCGCGACACCGAGGAGCGCTACCGGGTGCTGTTCCGAAATGCCGTCGCGAGCATTTTCCTGACCGACCTGTCCGGCGTCATTTCCGAGGCCAACGAATCCGCCGCCACGATGTTCCGAACCTCCGCCGACGGACTCAAGGAGAAATCCTTCCCGGAACTTGTCGGCATCACGCCGGACCAATGGAACGCCCTGCTGGAGGAACCGGAGGCGCACTACACGGCAGCCGTCCCCGGCTCCGACCGAATCCTCGAGCTCGCGATCAACCGCGTCGTCATCGACGAGACCCCGATGGCGCTGATCCACGGACGGGACGTGACCGAGCGAACCAGACTCGAGCACGAACGCGAGATCTGGCGCGAACAGACCTTCCACCGCCAGCGGCTCGAATCCATCGGCGAGCTGGCGGGCGGCATCGCGCACGACTTCAACAATTTCCTCCATGCCATCCAGGGGCATCTCGACCTCATCAAATACATGTACCCCGTGCACGAGGAAAACGCCCGCCGCCACATCGAGGTCATCGACGGCATCACGGAACGCGCCGCCACGCTCACGCGCGACCTGCTCGGATTCGCCCGCCGCGGCAATTTCACCGCCTCCGGGATCGAGCTTTCCGCGTTCCTCAACACCTCCGCAGCCATGTTCCTGCCCTCCGCCGCAGGCATCGATTTCAACCTCGACCTGCCCGGGAAACGGGCGGGCGCCGAAGGGGCGCCTCCCCTGACCGTCCGAGGCGACTCCGTCCAGCTTCAGCAGGTCATCCTGAACCTCCTCATGAACGCCCGCGACGCCGTGAGGAAAATTCCCGAACACGACCGACGCATCACGATCTCGCTCGGGACACCCGCCGAACTCGGCGTCGATCCGCTCCCGCCGCCGGATGCCGACGTCTCCCCCGACGCGCGCTACTGCGTCATCCGAATCAGGGATTCCGGCCCCGGCGTGCCGGACGAACTCCGTGCACGCATCTTCGAACCATTTTTCACGACGAAACCGGTCGGACAGGGCACCGGGATGGGACTCTCCATGGCATACGGCATCCTCATCTCGCACAAAGGCTGGCTCCAGCTCGACCCGACATCTCCCGATTCGCCCGGCGCATCGTTCTCGCTCTTCCTCCCGCTTCAGGTTCCGCCCGCGCAAACGTAACGCGGCATGCCTGCCTTTCCCCCTTTTCGGATTTTTCCGCGGCATGGCGTCTTGACTTTTTACGTTTCCGCATGTAGATTATCGTATTTCTTTTCATACACGAAATGACGGTGCGGCATCGTCCCGCCCGAACATATCAAGGAGACCCCCGACTATGAATATCCTCGTACTCGGAAGCGGCGGCCGCGAGCATGCGATCTGCCGCAGCCTGAAGCTCAGCCCCGAAACGACCCGTCTGGTCTGCATCCCCGGCAGCCCCGGCATCGCACGGATCGCCGAATGCCCGGCGGACGTCCCCGGTTCCGACTGGGCCGCCATCGCCGACTGGGCCGCGACGAACGCCATCGACCTCGTGGTCGTCGGACCGGAAGCGCCCCTCTGCGACGGCGCAGCCGACCTCATCCGTGCGAAAGGCATCCCCGTCTTCGGTCCCTCGAAGGCCGCCGCTCAGCTTGAAGGCAGCAAGGATTTCTCCAAAAAATTCATGGACAAATACGGCATCCCGACCGCCGCGTTCGCCACGTTCGACGACCGCGACGCCGCACGCGCCTATGTGAATGCGCAGTACGATGCCGGGCGCGAACTCGTGGTGAAGGCTGACGGCCTCGCCGCGGGCAAAGGCGTCATCGTCTCGAAGGACCGCGCCGACGCCCTCGCTGCCGTCGATGCCTGCTTCAGCGGCGCTTTCGGGTCCGCCGGTGCGCGCGTCGTGCTGGAGGAGCTCCTCGTCGGCGAGGAAGCATCCATCTTCGCACTCGTCGACGGAAAGACGATCACCGCGCTCGCCAGTTCGCAGGACCACAAGCGCCAGCTCGACGGCGATCGGGGGCCGAACACCGGCGGCATGGGCGCGTATTCCCCCGCCCCGGTCGTGACCGACGCCCTGATGGCCGAAGTGCAGGAAAAAGTCCTGAACCGTTTCCTCGCCGGGATCCAGGTGGAAGGGCTCGACTACCGCGGCCTCATCTACGCGGGCATCATGGTCACGAAGGACGGCCCGAAGGTGCTTGAGTTCAACGTGCGTTTCGGCGACCCCGAGACCGAAGCAGTACTTCCGCGCCTGCGTTCCAGCCTCGCCGACGCCCTCTACAAGACCGCCGTCGGGCGTCTCGCCGAGGTCAAGCTCGACTGGAACCCCGCCCCCTGCGTCTGCGTCGTCCTCGCGTCCGGCGAATACCCCGCCGGCCCCATCGTGAAGGGCCATGCCATCTCCGGCATCGACGAAGCCGAGGCAAACGGCGCGATCGTGTTCCATGCCGGGACCGGTTTCCAGGACGGGCATTTCGTGAACAGGGGCGGCCGCGTGCTGGTCGTATCGAAGAGCGCGCCGACCATTCAGGCGGCCATCGACGCCGTCTATGCCGCGCTCGCGCCGATCTCCTGGGAAAACATGCAGTACCGCCGCGACATCGCGAAAAAAGCCCTGAAACATCTGTCCTGATTCATTGTTAACACATACCACACCCGAAAGGAACTCCCGACCATGAGTCTGCAAACCATCGAATACCGCGGCTGGAAAGACTGCCTCCTCCTCGACAACGGCGACGTCGAGCTCGTCGTCTCCGTCGGCCTCGGCCCGCGCGTCCTCTCGTTCAAGCGCAAGGGCGGCGCAAACTTCTTCAAGAACTTCGACGACCAGATGGCGAACATCTCGCAGGACACCTGGCAGAGCTACGGCGGACACCGCCTGTGGCACGCGCCTGAAGTCTGGACCCGCACCTATTACCCGGACGTGCAGCCGGTCAAATACAAATGGGAAGAGGGCTGCCGCATGGTCTTCGGCGGACTCGACGTCCCCTGCTCCCGCCTTACGCTCACATGCGAGACCGAAACGACCTCCCGCCTCCAGAAGGAGATCGTGATCGACTTCCCGGATTCCGGCACCCTCGTGAAGGTCACCCATCGCATCTTCAACCGCGGTCCGTGGGCGGCCAAGTTCGCCCCCTGGGCGCTCTCCGTCATGGCTCCCGGCGGCACGGTCATCGTCCCGCAGGAACCCTTCGTTCCGCACGGACCCGGCGCGGGCCAGTCCTTCGCCGCCGGACGCGCCATCGTCCTCTGGCAGTTCACGAACATGGCCGATCCCCGGTTCGTCTGGGGCAAGCGCTTCATCCGCATGAGCCAGGACGACGCCTACCCGACCAAGCAGAAGTTCGGAGGCATGATCAAGCCCGGCTGGGCTGCATACGACTTCGGGTCCGAGCTTTTCATCAAGCGTTTCGCCTTCTTCCCCGGCGCGAACTATCCGGACTACGGCTGCAACGCCGAGTTCTACACCGAACCCGGCATGCTTGAGATCGAGTCCCTCGGCCCGGAAGTCCCGGTCGAGCCCGGCGACTTCGCCGAACACATCGAGACCTGGCAGATCGAACAGGTCAAAGCGTCGAAGGACGACGACACGCTCGCCGAACAACTCCGCCCCTTCGGGCTCTGAGTGCGCCCGTCCGATCCCGCCGATCCGAATCGGCCTCCGGAATAATCTTCCGGGGGCTATTTTTTTAAAGAAAAAAACGGTTTCTTTTTTCCGCCTTTTTGAATAAAAATGGAATCAGCTGTCTCTTTCCGCGTCAGGCGCAACTGAAACAGTCGAGTTTTTTGCAGTTTCTTGCGGTTTTTCCCTATTTTTTTCTTGAAGACAAGCCTGTTGAATGGTATATTATATCTTGCCATTTTTTTGAAAAACCGTCAACCAACTCAACCCTCAACAGGAGAGAACGATGAAAGTTTTCAATTTCAACGCGGGTCCGGCAATGATCCCGCAGGCCGTCATGGAAAAAGCCCAAAAAGAGTTCTGCGACTACAAAGGCAGCGGATGCGGTATCATGGAGCACTCCCACCGCCACAAACTCTTCGATGAGATCCTTGAGCGGGCGATCTCCAATTTCAAGGAGATCATGGGCGTTCCGGACACGCACGCGATCGTGTTCATCCAGGGCGGCGCGAGCATGCAGTTCGCGATGATCCCGATGAACCTCGCCGTCGCGGGCAAGCCCATGGAATTCGCCGACACCGGCACGTGGTCCAGCAAGGCCATCAAAGAGGCCAAGCTCTTCGGCGACGTGAAAGTCATCGCCTCCAGCAAGGAAGAAAAATACACCCGCATCCCCGCGGTCGACGAGATGAAGGTCGACGAGGATGCCGCCTTCTTCCACATCACCTCCAACAACACGATCTACGGGACGCAGTATCAGGCGTTCCCGAACTGCCCGGCCGGCGTTCCGATGCTCGCCGACATGTCCAGCGACATCATGTCCCGCAAGCTCGACGTCTCCAAGTTCGCCATGATCTACGGCGGCGCCCAGAAGAACCTCGGCCCCAGCGGCATGGCGGTCGTCATCATCCGCAAGGACCTCGTGGAGCGCACCCCGGCCAACGTGCCGACCATGCTCCGCTACGCGACCTACATCGACCACAACTCCCTCTTCAACACCCCGCCGACCTTCGGCATCTACATTTTCGGTCTCATCACCGACTGGGTGAAGGAAATGGGCGGTCTCGAAGTCCTCGAAGGCATCAACAACAAGAAGGCCGAGACCCTCTACGCCGCCATCGACGGTTCCGACGGATACTTCCGCAACCCCGTCTGCCCGTGCAGCCGTTCCAAGATGAACGTCGTCTTCCGTCTCCCCTCCGAAGAACTCGAAGCGAAGTTCCTTGACGAAGCAAAGGCGGCCGGCATGATCGGACTGAAAGGCCACCGCTCCGTCGGCGGCATCCGCGCGAGCATCTACAACGCCATGCCGCTCGAAGGCGTCGAACGTCTCGTGTCCTTCATGCAGGATTTCAAGAAGAACAACTGAATCTGACCGGATGGTGTCGTCATGCTCGACCGCTATTCCGTTTTAGATGGCCGCATCGCCCATTCCGATGCCGGCACGATCCCCGTCGACATCTACGTGATGCCCGACGGGGACGAACGCGCCTACCTGACGGACGAAATGGGGATCGATCCGCACACGCTGGCGTCCTCCATCGACCCGGACGAGACGCCGCGTATCGAGTTTGAGGACGACTACATCGCCATCATCCTCAAGTATCCGAAAAACTATTCGGCCGACGACAACTTCCTTTTCCGCGTGAAATCCATGGGGATATTCCTCTTTGCCGAACGGGTCATACTCGTCATCGACGAGGATTTTCCCCAGCTTTTCACCGGCAAGTTCGCCACCAAGGTCTACACCAAGCAGGACGTCCTGCTTCGCGTCCTCACCCAGACCATCCGCCACTTCGAGAGCCACCTGCGCGTCATCAACATGTGCAGCGACGAGATCGAAACGCAGCTGGACGAGTCGTACAACAGCAGCAACCTGCTCGATATGTTCACCCTGAAGAAAAGCCTGGTCTACTACGTGAACGCACTCAGCGGCAACCGGCGCGCCTTCGAGCGCATCCAGGTCGGCGCCGCCAAGTTCCAGTTCACCGAGGAAAACATCGAACTGCTCGACGACCTCCAGATCGAAAACCGGCAGTTCCTCGACCAGGCGCAGGTCTACTCCCAGATTCTCTCCGGACTCGTCGACGCGCGTTCCAGCATCATCAACAACAACCTGAACGTGCTGATGAAGAACATGAACGCCATCGTGATCGCGGTCGCCATCCCGACCTTCTTCACCGGCGTTTTCGGCATGAGCGAGTTCACGGAATTCCTGAGCGGCCCGAACCACAGATACTGGTACCTCTCCTTCCCGCTTTTCTTCATCCTGATGACCGGGCTCGCGCTCTTCGTCTTCTGGCTCATCAAGAAATTCGAGAAACACTGAGCCGAATTATGCCGATCTTCGAATATTCATGCAAAAAGTGCGGCCATCAGTTCGAGGCGCTCCTCAAGTCCGCATCCGATCCCGCCCCGGAATGCCCCGAATGCCACGCCTCCGGTGCGAAACGTCTTCTCTCCCGGTTCGCCGCGGCATCCAGGACGGAATTCGGTTCCTGCAGGATGTCGGAAGACTGCATGGCGGCCGCGAAGGGCGGCTGCGGCGGCCACCACCATCATTGAGCCGGGGGCGGCTCTGTTCATTCAAACGGATGGATTTTCAGAAGATGGGCAAACAGGACAATGCAGGGAGATTTGAGCGTGGCTGCCTGAAGGTAACCACCGAAAATCTTACCAATTGGGATTTGCCCATGTGCGGAAAGCCGCCGGAGATCAATTAACAGAGGCGCCCCATGGTCAAAGCCGAACTCAAACCGCTCCTTGAACGCCTCGGCATCGCGCCGAGCAAGCGGCTCGGCCAGAATTTCCTCGTGGACGACCAGTTCCGCGCGAAGATCATCCACGAGGCCGATCCGAAGCCCGGCCAGACCATCCTCGAGATCGGCCCCGGTCTCGGCGCGATTACCCGCGGGCTCGTCGCCTCAGGCGCGTCCGTCACCGCCATCGAATTCGACCGCAAGCTGGCCGAATACCTCCGCACGGCAGTCGTCCCGCTCGGACTACACCTCATCGAGGCGGATGCATGCCGCGTCAGATACGCGGACCTTTTCCCCGGCGATTTCCGCGTCATATCCAACCTGCCCTACAGCGCGGGCACCATCGTCATCGCGAAACTCCTCGACCTCGAAACGCCGCCTGCGGACATGCTCCTCATGCTTCAGAAGGAAGTCGCGGAACGCTTCCTTGCCGCGCCCGGCACAGCCGACTACTCCGCCCTGACCGTGCGGATCGCAGCCGTCTATGAAGGCCGCATCGTCCGCATGGTCCCGCCCGAAGTCTTCTACCCCGAACCGTCCGTCGAATCCGCGCTCTTTGCTCTCACCCGGAAACCTGCCGTCCCGCCGCAGGACATCCGCATCATCCTCTCCCGCCTCGCCCGCACCTCGTTCGCACACCGACGCAAGAAGATGTTCAAACAGGCCGCCGCCGTCTTCGGCGCGGACAGGATCGCCGCCGCCATGGCGGACGCTTCGGTCGACCCGGACATCCGCGCGGAACGCGTCACGCCGGAACAGTTCATCCGCATGGCGGAGTTCATCGCCGCGAATTCGCAGGACCGGCCGGAAACGGCGCAAAACGACGATTCGACAGCGGAGGAAGACACCTCCGCGATCGACTGATTACCGCTCTTTTTTTCTACCGTTCTTCCCCGGCGATCCTCAACCGGAAGCCGGATCGTCCGCCGAAATGATTTGATCGATATTCCCTAAAAAGAAAGGGTACATCTATGACGCCGATGGTCGCGATTAATGTCATCAGCCAGGTCCTTGCGTTGTGCGGACTGGTCTCCATACGGATGTTTCTGCCGGTTTTTCTGTATTTCCTGGCGATGCGGCTGACGCTCGCCTGGCCGGATTATGCACCGGAACTGATCCGGCAGATGGCGGAGCATACACCCGCCTGGCAGACGTCATCCCTCTTTCTGACGGTCTTCGGCATTTTGTCGGCGGTCGAGCTTGCGGCGGTGCGGAATCCCGACATCAAGGAGTTTCTGGTGGAAGACTTCGACCGGTACGCGAAGCCGGTCATAGCAGTCCTGCTGAGCCTCGGCGTAGTGAGCACGGCGCAGGAGCTGGAAGTCAGAAACCTGATCGACGGCACGGCGATGGTCCAGACGGCGTCGTTCGGCGGATTCACCCTCGCCATGACGGTCGTGGCGGGATTCGTGACAGCGTTCTGCTGCCGGATCCGTTCGGCGGCACTGGAGACGATCCAGGCGATCGACCCGGAAGACGACCTGCGGTTGCAGTCGCTTTCCAATTATCTGGGAGAGATCGCACTGGTGGCCATTTTCCTGGTGCTGGTCTTTCTGCCCATGCTGGCGCTGGTCCTGACGGCGGCCGGAGTGCTTGCCGGCATGTTTTTTCAACGACTCTGTGCCATATACGAACGGAATCATTCGCATTCGTGTGCGGCATGTGCCGCCGCCGGAAGAGAGACGACGGTTTCCGACTGTGCCCTGATCTGTCCGGAATGCGGAGCGGATCAGCCGGATGTCCGGCGTGTCGGATGGTTCGGTTTTTCCGGGAGCCGTCCGCTTGACGGCATGTCGCCGGAACGGCATGCCTTCCGGCTTCTCGCCGCACACCGCTGCCGCTGGTGCGCCTCCCCGCTCGGCCGCTCCGGCGCCTGCTCCCGATGCGGACGCAAACAGTGGACGGACGGTCTTCCGTCCTTTTATGTCCTGCAGACCGACTTGCGAGGCGGCATCCTGTTGCTGCTGGGGCTGCTGTTTTTCGCATTTCCGTTCGGCGGGCTGGTGCTGGTCCTGCTCCTCTTCCGGCCGCTGGCAGTACGCCCTCTGTCCACCCACCTGAGCGCGGGCGACCGTTTCCTGACCGGGCTTGTGATGATGTTCCTGAAACTGCTGATCCTGTTTCCGATGGTGATCCTCTCCATGATCCCCGGCGTGGGACTGCTGGCTCTGCTGCCGTTTGTCGTGCGCTACCTCTTTGTCAGGACAAAGTTTCTCCGCATGCTCGCGCGCGAGAAAGGGTGAAACCACTTCACGCAGAATCGCGCGGCATCCCGTTTTCACTTGGAAAACGCGTAGGTATAAACGCGTCCCTCGATCAATCCCCAGCTCATATCGTCCGGCATATTGTGCTTGTCCCGGGCAATGAAGATGCCGTTCTCGCCGACGTACCAGTTCTTGCTCGTCATGAGGTACACGCCGTAGTCGTCGCTGTAGATCCTGACCGGCTTCAGCAGAGCGGCGCACCGTTCGCCGAAGCGGTCCGCCGGGATATTGTCGCGCCGGGCCTTTCCCGCCGGAAGTTCGTCCGCGACCGCCTCGAGCGATTCATGCTCCGAGGCAAGAAACTGCCGGATCTCATCGGAGGGATAAAACGGCACATGGCGGGAGTTGACGAAATCCAGCGTCCTGATGGTCCCGAAGATGGCAAGCACGAAGAGGAAGACCGCGATCGTGCCGTGAAAGACGATTTCCCAGCAGACATTCCCCGTTTTCTTCAGCAGGCTGCCGTGCTCCGCGGGACTTTCCGGAACGCATCCTTCTTCCGTGGTCGCCGGGGACGCCTCTTCCAGCGAATCCAGAAATGCATTGAACTTCGCCCACGCCTTTTTCGGCCGCGATCCCGAAGCGCCGTCCTGTTCCGGGGATGGTACCGTAAAAGAGTCCAGATACGAGTTGAACCCGACCCACATCCTCCCGATCTTCGATTTCGGGAGGACGATCTCCTCCGGGTGTTCCGGGATCTCCTCGTCAAAATAGTCGAAGATCGCATTGACGGCTCGCCACAGCATCTTCAGGACCGACTTGATCCCGCGGGGAGGAACGCATTCCCCACCGGGTCCGAGGGATGCATCCGCAGACGCTTCCCGGCTCGTTTTGCCGCACGGTTCCGTGCCTGTTTGTGGGTTGTTCCGTTCTTTGGACATCTCGGTTCCGGTTGTTTTGTTTCGGCTTAATATAATCAATATAATGTACTTCATTTTCTTCATTTTTCAAGACGGAACTTTTTTCCCGCCCCGTTTTTCCAGGGGACGATTTGAAAAATGAGGCGTCATGCGGTATAGTATTACCTCACATCCAGCCGCGGGAGATTCATCCATGAGCAAAACATCCGAATTCAAGACCAACGTCATGCGTATTCTGGAACAGGCGAAAGTGCCGTTCCGCCACCATTGCTATGTGGAGTCCGGCGCGGTCTCCGGGCTTGAAGTTGCCGCCGCGCTCGGGCAGGATCCGGCGCACGTCTTCAAGACGCTCGTCACGGTCGAGAAATCCGGCGAACACTTCGTCTTCGTCGTGCCGGTCGATTCCGAACTCAACCTCAAGAAAGCGGCAAAGGCAGTGAACGGCAAATCCATTGAGATGATCAAATCGAAGGAGCTTTTCCCGCTCACCGGCTACATCCACGGCGGATGCTCGCCCATCGGCATGAAAAAACAGTTCCGCACGGTGATCCACGAGTCCGCCGCCGGCCTTGACGCGATCTTCTTCAGCGCGGGCAGGATCGGCTACCAGATCGAGATCGCGCCTGCCGAGCTCGCAAAGGTCCTGCGGTTCACCTGCGCCGACATCACGGACTGAGCAGTCCCGTCCAGGATTTCTCCTCATTTTTCCTTCTCCGGCTGCGTCCAGTCCCCCAAATGACAAGACCTGCACGACATGCATGACTAATTGTTTTATCCCCCTGCCCTTTTCGTCCGGCATCGTCGGTCACCAGAATCGTCCCATCCCCTTTTCCGGCATTTTTTCCGGCATTTTCCGCACCCCGTTCCCCTATGCGCGGGCGCGGCTTCGTTTTTTTGTTTATTTTTTGAATTTTTCGGGTTTTTACACTTGATTTTTCATCGCTTCCGTGTATGTTTTTAGCATCTTTTTCCCGCCCCCCATTTTTCTTCCCATTTTTTTATTTTTCAGGAAAAGCAGAACCATGAAAAAAGCCATCAATGCCACCACGTTCGTCGCCCTCGCGCTCGCAGCCTCCGTCACGTACAACATCGTCCAGCACCAGCGCGCGAAGGGGATCCGCCCCGAAAGCCAGAACCCGGAAGACAATGCCATTCTATCCGAAGCAAACAGCGGTGCGCCCGAAACGGCAGGATCCGCTCCCGAAGCAGCACCTGCAGCGGGCTCCGTTTCCGCAGTGAAACAGGCATCCGCCACACAGCAGAAAGCCGAAATCACGTTCCGGTCCGCCCGCTACGACAAATACAGCGACAACCTCTCCATTTCCTTCTCAAGTCCATCCTCGCTTCAGACCAAACTGCCGAAAAATGCCGTCGAGTTCACGCCCGCGGTCTCCAACGTTTCCTTCTACACACATGGGAGTTCGATCTGCGTCAACGGCGGATTTACACCCGGTGTCAGCTACCGCGTTCGCGTGAAAAAAGGACTCATGGACACTTCCGGCAGGGCTGCGCTGGAAAACGACGCCGTGTTCGACATCACCGTCCCCGAACTGACGGAAAGGTTCTCGTTCCTCACAAACGGCAGTGTCTTCCCGCTCCACACGGAGTCGCGCCGGGTCACGTTCCCCTACTCCGCACGCAACCTCAACAAGTTCAAAGTGAATCTCTACCGGGCGTTCGACAACAACATGAACTTCTCGGACGGCAGGTACAATGTCTATTCCATGGACCAGATCGGAGAAAAGACCGTCACGCTGTCCGACCCCCGGAACGAAATGGTCAACCACATGCTCGACATCACCGACATCCTGCGGAAACATGACGATGACTCCCTCAACATCCGCGGATATTATGTGCTGGAAATCGAGTATGACCGCAAGTCCGACTGGAGTGACGACTACACCTACCGGGAGACCGAACGCCAGAGCTTCCTGCTGACCGACCTCGCGATGGTCGCGGCCTCCGTCGCCGATTCCGGCGGCGGCATCGCGGTCTTCGTCCGCAGCATCCTCACCGGCAAGCCCGTCGCCGATGCGGAAGTCGAGCTTACGACGACCAAGAATCAGTTCATTCAGAAGGCGAAGACCGATTCGAACGGCAAGGCCGTCTTCAACATCGCCAGCGGTGGATCCAGCCTCACGTACGAAAAATTGGGCGAGATCTACTCCGCAACAATCCGCACGAAGGACGATTTCGCCTGGTATCCGCTCAATCTGAACATCATCCCACGGTCCTTGAGCAACAAGGCGTTCGTCTTTACGGAACGCGGCATCGTGCGCCCCGGCGAATCCTTCCTCGCCGCCGCATTCATCCGCCGGAACGACCTTCCGAGCGCCCTCGCGGAACACAGCAAGACGCCGGCGCAGGGGCCGCACAGGCTCTCCGTCCTGTCGCCCGACGGGAAACGCATCTTCTCGCAGGACGTGACCCCGGACGAGGCCGGATTCGTCTCGCAGACGGTCAAAATCCCCGACACCGCCGCCTCCGGCGTCTACACCGTCAAGATCGAAAAAGCCACCTCCGGCAACGGCACCTTCAGGGAAAGCGGCTCGGCGCACATCCGCGTCGGCGCCTACGTGCCGGACCGCATCAGGACAAAACTTGAGCACAGCCCCCTGCCCGCCGGACCCGAGGCCGTCAACGAACCGCTGCAGGCCGTACTGTCCGCGGACTACTATTTCGGCACGCCCGTGCCGTCCGCATCCGGCAAAATCTATCTCGACTGCACCCCGAACGGCAAACGCCCCGACCATTGGAAAGACTGGACCGTCGGCGACAGCGCCCGGTTCAATTTCGATGAATTCGATACGAATGCCGCTGTCGAAAACGGTAAAATGAAACTCTCCCTGCCGTCGTTCGGCTCGCGCGGCATTTCGTTCGACCCGGTGCGCGTCGTGCTCCAGGCTTCCGTGCAGGAGCCGGGCGGACGCGCCGTGACCGCTTCCGACAACTTCACCCTCTATCCGACGGACTGGTTCATCGGACTGAAGGAAAGTGAGGAAGGAGGCAGGGAATGTGTGCTCGACCTGGCGCTGCTGACGCCGGAAAAAGGCGCGAAAGCCGAGCTCGCCGAAGGCCGTGACATCACATTCACGGTCTACAAGCGCGCCTGGGACTATGTGCTGGTGCAGGAGGACAGCAGCTATCGCAGACGCTGGAAGGAGACCGTTTCCGAGGTGGAAGGAGCGTCGAAGACCTTAACCGTCCCGCAGGGCGCCGACCTCGCCGCCTACACGGCCAGGGTCGCGTTCGATCTGCCGTCCGGCTGCTATGACATCGTGGCGGAATACGGCAGCGACATTCGCACGAAGCTCAATGTGTGGCATTCCGCAGGCGAATCCGGCAGGCGCACAGGCGACCCGTCGGGCATCGTGTTCAAGACCGACGCCGAGAAATACACGCCCGGCCAGACTGCAAAGCTCACGTTCACGAGTCCTGTGGACGGCGAAGCATTCGTGGTTATGGGCGGGGTCCGGCTTGATTCTACGGAAGCCATCCCCGTGAAGGCCGGCGAGAACACCGTCGAGGCGAAGATTCCGGCGGACTGCCTGAACGGCATCTACCACGTCAGCACGTACGTGATCGGCAAGCAGGACGGAGAATATATGCGCGCATTCGGCGATGCGGACCTGAAACTGGACCACTCCGCCTCGCACAAACTCAAAGTCGGGATCGAGCTTCCCGGCATCGTCCGTCCCGAGGCCGAGGCGGATGTGACCGTCTCCCTCGCCGCATCCGACGGCAAGCCGATGAAGGGCCAGGTCTGTCTCTTCGCCGTCGACGAGGGCGTCCTCTCGCTCACCGGGTTCAAGACGCCCGACATCTACAAGTATTTCTGGCAGTCGGACGACTCGTTCATCACCATGTGCGAAACCTACAGCGAACTCTTCCCGAACCTCAAGATCCGCCCGGACGGCACCATCGGCGGCGGCGACGACGCAGCCGCAGGGTCCGCCCTGGCGGCCTCCATCGTAAAGATGAAAGATACCGTGCGCCTCGTCGAGCCCGCGGTCAAGGTCCCGGATTCCGGCTCCGCGACGGTCAGAGTGAAGATCCCGGACCACTCCGGTTCGCTCCGCTTCATGGCCGTCGCCAGCTCGGTTGAGGCCGTCGGCTCCGAAGACCGCGAGATTATCGTCCGCACCCCGGTCAGCCTTACGGTCTCCGCGCCGCGCGTGCTCGCTCCCGGCGACGAGGCGGTCATCTCCGTCCGCGCGTTCAACCACGACGCGAAGGACGGCGCGGTCGGGTTCAAGCTCGAACTGCCCGATACGCTCCAAATCATGGGCGACCTGCCCCGCATCGACAGCCTGAAGGCGGGCGAGACAAAAGACGTCTC
Source organism: Lentisphaeria bacterium (assembly GCA_017541665.1). Taxonomy (GTDB): domain Bacteria; phylum Verrucomicrobiota; class Lentisphaeria; order Victivallales; family UBA1829; genus UBA1732. The sequence goes on from JAFXYP010000041.1 coordinate 27,448, forward strand.
CTTCCGCGTGAAGGCGCTCGACAAGGTCGGCGAAGGCAAGCTCGCCGCCACGCTTTCCGTCGGCGCGGAGTCCCGCACGGAAACGACGTATCTCACGGTCCGTCCCGCGAACCCGCCGCAGACCGTCTCCACGTTCGCGATCGTGAAGCCGGACCAGACGCTTTCGCTCGATCCCGCCGCCGGGTTCACGTCCGTGGAGAAAGCCGTCCTCAGCGTCTCCTCCTCGCCCGCGGTCGGCGTGGCCGGCGCGCTCGATTGGCTCAACGAGTATCCCTACGGCTGCCTGGAGCAGACCGTCTCCGGCGCATTCCCGTTCCTCGCCGCCTCCTCGCTGGTGAAGAGCGGACTGCTCGACGCCGAGGTCGCGAAGACCATGGAACCGAAAGTACCCGCCGCATACGCACGCATCCTGAGCATGATGGCGGGCGACGGCGCGTTCTCCATGTGGCCGGACGTCCGCAAGGAATGGCCGGAAGGGACCGTCTACGCCGCGCACTTCATCTTCGAGGCGAAGGCGGCGAACCGCATCACGGTGGACCCTGCCGTTGAGAACAGCCTGAAAGCGTACCTCCTGCGCCTCGCAAACAGCGCGGGCAAATACAAGCCCGAGCTCCGCGCCTATACCGCGTACGTGCTCGCCGCGTCCGGCAACAGGGATTTCGTGATCCCGGCGCGCAATATCCTCGCCGGGAGCAAACCCGGGTTCGCCTCGTTCCTGGCTTCCGCCGCCCTCGTCCGCGGAGGCTATGCCGGAGAAGGAGCAGCCCCTCTTCGCGCGGCGCTCGCCGATCCCAACTGGCTCTACAAGACCTCGGATCTCGTCGGAATCTCCGACACCACCTCGCGCGCCGGCATGGTCCTGAACATTCTCATGAAGTGCGACCCGAAGGGAAACGAGACGGCCGCCGAACTCGCGACCTTCCTCGCCGGGCGCATCCGCAGGGACGGCGAATGCTGGGGCACCACGCAGGCCAACGCCTGGGCAGCCATGGGGCTCGGCGCTTTCGCGGAATATTATCCGCCCGCCGACCTCTCCGGCTCCGTGACCGCGGCGGACAAGCCGAAGCACGAACTTGCCGGGAAATCGCTCAACGGATTCCTCCTCGCGAACACCGGCGCAAACGCCATTTCGAACACGGGAAAGTCCAACATGTATGTCCGCACCGTCGTCTCCGGCGTTCCGAAGCAGACGAAGACTGCCGGCGGCCCGATCCGCCTCAAGCGAGAGTTCTTCGACGAGAAAGGCAAACCCGTCGCCTCGCTGAAGCACGGCGAACTCGCGTTCGTCCGCATCACGGCGGATTCCCCGGAAGTCGTCGAGAATATCGTGATCTCCGATCTGCTTCCCGCCGGCCTTGAAATCGAGGACGACGCCCTCGCAACGCGCATGGACGCCTCCGGCCGCGTCCCGCAGAAGATCCTGCTCAAGGACCGCCAGAAATTCAGCCGCACGGAAAAGCGCGACGACCGATTCCTGGTGTTCGGCACGCTCTACGGCTCCGCCTATGCCGTCTACACGGTGCGCGCCACCACGCCCGGCAAGTTCGCCATCCCGGCGCTCCACGCCGAAGCCATGTACGATCCCGACATGAACGGCACGTTCATCCCGGCTGCCGGAGAGGACGTCTTCGAGGTGAAATGATCCTCCGGCTCAAAAAGCTGATCTCACGGAAAGCCGTTCGCTTCGCTGCGGCGGCTTTCCTCCTTTTCACTGTTTCCGCCCTCGCGTTCTGGATCGCCGCGCCGTATTTCGTGGCCGACCCGATGATTCGCCTGCGGCAGGTCACCCCTGCACACACCTACCTCGACCGCAACGGCGTCCCGGTGTTTTACGAGACCACGCACGACTACGAATGGCGGTTCCCCGTCGAACTGTCCGGCATCGCTCCCTGCGCAGTCGACATCATGCTGTCCGCCGAGGATTACTCGTTCTATGAACACGGCGGCGTCGACTACCATGCCATCCTGCGCGCCCTGTGGCAGGACGTCCGCAACCTGAAGATCATCTCCGGCGCCTCGACCATCACCATGCAGCTGGCCGGATTCGCCCTGCCCCACCACAGGCCGAGCCTCGCCCGCAAGTTCAAACAGGCCGTGATGGCGCGCCGCCTGGAACAACTCCACTCGAAGGAAGAAATCCTGACCGAATACCTGAACCGCATCCCGTGCGGCGGCAAGGTCTACGGCATTGAGGCAGCCGCCAGATACTATTTCGGCCTCAGCGCCTCCCAGCTCAACCGTGCCGAGGCCGCGCTTCTCTGCGGCATCCCGCAGAAACCGAACCGATACAACCCGAAATACTACGCGGAGGCGGCGAAAAAAAGACAGAAGATCGTACTGGACCTGCTCGTCCGCCACGAACTCATTTCGGCGGACGACGCCCGCGCCATCTACGACTCCGAACCGCTCCGCTACCGCGATTTCAACCAGCCCGCCGATTTCGAGTTCAAGGCCGTGCCGGACGAAACGATTCACGCCGTCCGCCGCGCCCGCACGGAAAAACAGGCCGCGGGATGGTCTCCGGCGCAGGGCGAGCCGGTACTCTGTTCCATCGACGCCGATTTTCAGCGGGATGTCCGGACCGTTCTGAAACGGCGTCTGGACACCCTGCCCGGCGTGCACGATGCCGCAGCGGTCGTGCTCGACAACGCTTCCGGCGAGGCGCTGGTCTTCCTCGGCACGCTTGACTTCAACGCGCCGGACGACGGGCAGTTCAATGCGGCGGATGCGGTCCGCTCCGCGGGCTCCACGATCAAGCCGTTCCTCTACGCCGAAGCGGTCGAAGGCGGCCTCGTCACGGCGGACACCCGCATTCTCGATGCGCCGATCCGCTACGGCACTTACTCGCCCGGCAACTTCGACAACTCGTTCCGGGGAATGGTGAAAGCGTCCTACGCGCTCGCGCACTCGCTGAACACCCCGGCGATCCGGCTGGCCGCAGAACTTGGCGAAGCCCGCATGATCGAACTGGCGGACAAACTGCACATCCTCGCCGCACGACGCCCGGAAGGCGGTTTCGGACTCTCCATGGCGCTCGGAAGCGCGGGACACACCCTTCTTTCCCTCACAAACGCCTACCGCACGCTGGCTTCCGGCGGAACTCTTCGCCCCGTTTATTTCCGACACGAGCCGGAACGCCCCCTCCCCGCAGGCAAACGCGTTTTCTCCGAGGGAACGACGCAGACGGTCCTGCGGATGCTGACCACGCTCCCGCTCGCCGGATTCGAGGGGACCGCGGCATGGAAGACCGGCACGAGCAACAATCTGCGCGACGCATGGTGTTTCGCCTGCACCGAGACGGTCACGGTCGGCATCTGGTTCGGCAACAAGGACGGGTCCGCTTCGGATGCCCTGGTCGGCGGCACGGCGGCGGCGCCCGCGGCCGGGGAAATCCTGTCCCTCGCGGCCTCGAAATACGACCTGACACCATTCAAGAGCGCCTGGCCCGGTGAAGATGCGCTGGAACCCGTCGAGATCTGTGCGAAGACCGGACTCTCCGCTTCGCCGGACTGCAAAGCCAAAGAGGCCTCCGTTAAACCCGCCGGCATCCCGCTGAGGCTCTGCCGCACGTGCGGCGACGCGGCATCCGACGGGAACCCCTTCCGCATCCTCTCCCCGACCCCGGGCACATACGTCGCGGAAAACGATGCCGGCGTCCGGCTTGACCTGACTCCGGGCGACGGGGTGCAATGGTTCGCGAACGGGGTGTTCCTCGGCGACGATCCCGGAACACAGGTTTTCATCCCGGGAACGCATCGCGTCGAGGCGGTCCGCGCCTCGGATTCCGCCATGGACTTCGTGGAATTCCGCGTCATACGGAAAAAATAAGCATTTTTCCGGCCTTTTTTTATTAAAAAGATAGAAAAACATTTTGCTTTTTCAGCAAGGTGGGCTATATTGTGTGAAGCATTTTTGTTTTTTCAAACCTCAAAAACTGGAAAGTGTACGAAAAAATGTCGGAACAACCGATTGATACCTGCATGGAAAAGATCGTCAGCCTGTGTAAACGGCGCGGCTTCGTATTTCAGAGCTCCGAAATCTACGGCGGCTTCAACGGATTCTGGGACTACGGCCCCTACGGGATCGCCCTGAAACGCGCGGTCGAACGCCAGTGGTGGCTCTACATGGTCGAAAAACGCAACAACGTGGTCGGCCTGGACTCCTCCATCATCTGCCATCCGAAAGTCTGGAAAGCCTCCGGACACGTCGACCGTTTCGGCGACATCATGTGCGACTGCAAGAAGTGCAAAACGCGCTTCCGCGTGGACCAGATGCCCGACCCGACCACCTGCACGAACTGCGGATCGAAGGATCTCACCCCGCCGCGCGAGTTCAACCTGATGATGAAGACTTACGTCGGCCCCGTCTTCGACGAAGAGCATATCGCCTATCTCCGCGCCGAAACCTGCCAGCCGATCTTTCTGGATTTCCACTCCATCCGCATCGCCACGCGCATGCAGCTGCCCTTCGGCATCGCCCAGGTCGGCAAGGCGTTCCGCAACGAAATTACGCCCCGCATGTTCACGTTCCGCTCCCGCGAATTCTCCCAGATGGAGATGGAGTTCTTCTGCGCGGACGAAGGCTCGATGGAATGGTTCGAGTACTGGCGTCAGGAACGCTGGAACTTCTACCTGAACGTGTTGAAGTTTCCGGTCGAAAAGCTCCACCTGCATCCGCACGACAAGCTCGCCCACTACGCGAAGGCCGCCGTCGACATCGAGTACGAATTCCCGTTCGGCTGGGGCGAACTCGAAGGCATTCACCACCGCGGCACATGGGACATGTCCCAGCACCAGCAGTTCTCCGAACAGGACCTCCAGTACCTCGACCAGACCGCAAACAAGCGGTATCTGCCGACCGTCGTGGAGACGTCCGTCGGACTCGACCGCATGGTCCTCGCGATCCTCTGCAACGCCTACGACGAAGACCGTGCCCCGACCCAGAAGGAAGGCATGGAGGACGACGTCCGCGTGGTGCTCCACTTCCCCGCCACCGTCGCTCCCGTCCAGGTCGCATTCCTCCCGCTCTCAAAGAAGCTCAACCAGAACGCGCAGGACCTGCAGGAGAAATTCCTCGGCCGCTACCGCACCGAGCTCGACGTAACGGGCAACATCGGCAAGCGCTACCGCCGCCAGGACGAAATCGGCACGCCGTACTGCGTCACGTTCGACTTCGATTCGCTCGAAGACAACGCCGTTACCGTGCGCGAACGCGACTCGATGGCGCAGGAGCGCATCCCGATCGAAGGTCTGCGCGCCTACCTCGACGAAAAGGTTCTCGGCTGAACTTAAACGAACGTGGAAAACCATACGGGAGACACAGGACCATGACCGGCACGAAACAAATCCTGCTTGCGGGCTTCGCCGCCCTCTGCATGGTCCTGCCCGCGTGCCGCTCGACCTCGGAACCCGAAGCCGTCGAAACGCCGCCGCTGGTCGCCGCCGACATCCCGTTGACTGCGGTATCCTACTTTGCCGATTACACACAGGACGGCGCAGTGCCGTTCACCTGTGAAGTCAGGCTCGGCACGGACGGACGCATCCGCCGCGATTACGTCTGGAAGGACGAAAAAGACACGGAAAAGAAAGTCTCCATCGTGATTGACGGGAAGGAATCCATCAGGATCGAAGACGGCAAGCCAGCCCCCGCAAATGACGTTGACACAGCCAAGGCGCGTTTCTTCGCCGGACTCATTCTCAACCTTGATTCGGTCGTTTCCACCGCCAGAAGGAAGAAAGACCTTCAGGATGTAGACGGCATTCCGTGCTGCGTCTATATTCTGGAGCTTTCTGGCATCCCCGATATAGAATCGTGTCTCGTGGCTTCCGCCCCGAATACCAATCGCTGGATTCACCTCTTTGTCCCCATGGCCGACGATTCCGATACGGTCTTCTCCACCGATTTCGAGGAATACAAATCGGAATCCGGCGTGACATACCCGTCGCGCATCGTCTCCTCGACCGACGGCGGCGCCCCGGTCCGCTGCACCATCCGCGACGTCAGGATCAACCCCGAACTCCCGGACGAGCTTTTCCGGCTCCCCGATATTAACGGATAATCAACGCATCCCAGCTTTAACAACAGGATATCCCTATGAAACTTCAGTCCATCCTCCTCCTGACCGGAATCGCAGCCGGCCTCGTGACCGTCTCCTGCAAGACGACCGAAGATGAAGCCGAAGAGTTTTTCGGCTACCACAAACCTGTCAAGAACACGGCCGAGGAAGAAGCCGCGGAAAAACTCAAGAACGACTACTACAATCAGATCAACGCGCACATCGACCGCAGACTGGACGAGTTCAACGAAAAGGAGGAAGTCAAGCTCCCGGTCTTCTCCTCAAAGGAAGTCCAGCAGGATTTCATGGATTTCTCCTTCATCAAGTCCGCCGAGCTGCTCGACGGGCTCTACATGAAATTCGCCGGGCCGCGCAATATCGACTACGAGTTCTTCGTCGACCGCGTGTCCCGTTCGCTCACACGCACGGTCGGGGACAAGACCGAGACCTTCACGTTCGAACCCTTCACGAACGGAGTTCCTCCTGCCATCCCGTACGAAGTCCATATTCTGTACGCCTTCGCGACCAATTTCAGCCGCATCGCGAAAACCGTGACGCTCCGCAGCTTCGAGAAGCTGGAACAGGGCGAGAACCCCGCGATCGCCGACCTCGAAAACGAGGCGAACATCGATGAGAAGGGCAGGAAGAAAAACAAGAACTTCGTCGAAATCAAGCCGAAGACCACCACCGAGCCGCTTGAATTCCGTATCGACAACCGCTGGTGCAAGTGCTATGACATCCAACTGAAAAGCATCTGCGCGCCCGCCGTCTCCATGTCGCTCTTCGTCAGCAACGAGGAAAAGACCATCTCCCGCATCGATTTCGTCCTCGACGACGATTCCAGGATCTCCTATATCATGGACTGGCGCGAACAGGACGGCATCGTCCTGCCGCGCGTCATCCGCCGCCTCGGCGACAATGCCGTCTTCTTCCGCGATGATGCCAAGGTCATCCTGAAGGGCGCACGCGCCGCGGCCGTTGTGGAAGAGGAGGAAACCGCCTATCACGAAAGCGCCGCCGCGAAAGACGACAGCGCCGAAGAGGAAATCGTCGAAATCGACGCCTCCGCCACGGACGATTCCGAAGCGGCAGAAGAAGCACCCGAGGAAGAGGTCGCGGAAGAGGATTCCGAAGACTTCCAGGAATAAGACCGCCCCCCGGATATCGCTTTCGGAAGACCGCCCGTTCACCCCGGCATCCGGCGTAAGCCCCGGCCGATGGATCGAACGGGCGGTTTTTTGTGCCGTTTCCGCATGTTTTCGCCTGATTTGCGGTTGATTTTTCCGCAGATGGATGTATGTTATCTTATTTGATAAGACCTTTGTTTTTCAACCATCACGAACCGAAAGGAATTCAACGTGAAACTCATTGTCGACGCATGCAATCTCCAGGGGCGGATCAGCCGCCATGTCTACGGCCAGTTCTCCGAACATCTCGGGCACTGCATCTACGACGGCCTGTACGTCGGGGAAAAATCGAAGATCCCGAACATCGACGGCGTCCGCAAGGACGTAATCGAAGTGCTCCGCCGGATCCGGATCCCGAACCTCCGCTGGCCCGGCGGCTGCTTCGCCGACTGCTACCACTGGCGCGACGGCATCGGCCCGCGCTCCAAACGCCCCTGCATCGTGAACGACACCTGGGGCGGCGTGACCGAGGACAATTCCTTCGGCACCCATGAATTCCTCCGTTTCTGCGAGCTCATCGGCGCCGAACCGTACATCAACGGCAACGTCAGCAGCGGCACCGTGCAGGAGATGTCCCAGTGGATCGAGTACCTGAACGCCAAGGTGCAGGGCCCGATGACCGAACTCCGCCGCAAGAACGGCCGCAAGGAGCCGTGGGGCGTCAAGTTCTGGGGCTTCGGCAACGAGCCGTGGGGCGACGGCCATATGCGCCCCGAATACTACGCCGACCAGTTCCGCCGCTACACCACCTATGCCCGCGATTACGGCGACACCAAGCTCGTCCGCATCGCGGCCGGTGCCAACGGCGGCGACATGAACTGGACCGAGGTCCTGATGCAGAGCGCCGGACAGTGGCTCGACGCCGTCACGCTCCATTACTACACCGTCCCTGGCGTCTGGGAACACAAGGGCTCCGCCACCAAGTTCGACGTGCCGGAATACTACACCACGCTCGAAAAGGCCGCCGCCATCGAGGGCATCATCGCCAAGCAGTCCGTCATCATGGACAAGTACGACCCGGATGCGCGCGTCGGCCTCTTCGTCGACGAATGGGGCACCTGGTTCGACGTCGAGGAAGGCACCAACCCGGGCTTCCTCCACCAGCAGAACACCATGCGCGACGCCATGGTCGCCGCGATCTCGCTGAACACCTTCCACCGCCACAACCGCCGCGTCCGCATGGCGAACATCGCCCAGCTCGTGAACGTGCTCCAGGCCATGATCCTGACCGAAGGCGAAAAGATGCTCGTCACCCCGACCTGCCATGTCTTCGACCTCTACAAGGTCCACCAGGACGCCGACCGCGTCGAGACCTTCGCACAGGCCGCGCCGATCGACGGCTGCAAGCTCCCGGCGATCACCCACACCGCGTCCGTCAAGGACGGCGTCCTGCACGTCAGCGCCGCCAACATCCATGCGGACAAGGCGCTCCCGATCGAGCTCGAAGCCTGGGGCTTCGATGCCGTATCCGTCTCCGGCGAGATTCTCGGCAGCGGTGACATCCACGCCCTCAACACCTTCAGGAAGCCGAACGCCGTCAAGATCCGCAAGCTCGACCTCGTCGTCAAGGGCGGCAAGGTCCTCTTCGAACTCCCGCCCTGCTCCGTTGCCACCATCACGCTCAAGCCCGCCGCCGCGAAAAAGGCTCCCGCGAAGAAGGCTCCGGTGAAAAAGGCAGCCAAAAAGGCTTCCAGATAAGACAACCGATAACTCACGCGAACCCCGGCCTGTTTTATGAACCGTCCCGGAACACACATCATTCCCGGCGCATCCTCCGCGATGCGCCGGATTTGCGCCCGCAGCACACGCTCGCGCCGTCTTTCCGGCGGCCGCGGGTTCATCCTCGTCCTCGCCTTCGCCGTCGCGGCTTGCGCGCTTCTCGCGGCGTGCTCCCCCGTCGATTCCGCCGGCACGATCCCGCGTTCCGGCGTGAGGGCCCCGCGGATGCCGCACCGTCTCACGGTCATCAAGGCCATGCTCTTCGAATTCGGGGAAAACCCGCTGGAGAAGAAAACGGTCAGCATCCCGGAGGGCGAATACATATTCGAAGGCGAGGACGATATCTTCCTTTATTTCCGTTCTCTGGAGCCTCTGGAGTACCGCGTCAACCACAAGGAAGGCTACGCGGAGGGCGCGTTCCAGATGGGCGGCGTCGCGCTCGCGCGCAAAGACCAATGGGACAAGGTCGAATACCCGGCCTGCACTTACATCGACGGTGAAGACCAGCATCAGAAACGCCTGACGTGTCCCCTGGAGCCGTCCTTCCTCATGCAGAGGCGCGGCTACGACTGGGAAAGCGATTTCGACGCGGAGTAACAGACGACATGCCAGGCATGAAGAAAAGCTTTGCAACCGCTTTCTGCATCGCCGCGGCACTGGTTCTGACCGGATGCGGCAGGCGGATCGATTATGAACTCCCGGAGAATCCGATCGAGTTTCATACCGGCACATTCGTGAATCCGGCCGATCCCGATGACACCTATCAGTCCATCCAATACAAGGGAAGGACCTATATCGGTTACGGAACGCTCAAGGGCTCGATCGGCGGCGACGATGTCGGCAATTGTCTGGGATACATCATTCTGGACGGTACGGTCATGAAAAAAGTGCGGATTTTTCCTTTGAACGCCGATCCCGACGCAAACTATCTGGTCCGGATCTTTACCGATACCTTTATGAATCAGCCGTTTTTCTTCAGGGCGCTTGATACGAAGGGGAAGACGATCGATACTCCGCCGTTCATCGAAAGACTGGAATATCCCTATTGGGAGTAGCGGGCAAAAAATCTGCATCCGTTTTTCTTTCCCTCCATACATTTCCACCTCTTTTCCCTTGACATTGCAGCGGCCCTGCGCTATGTTATAATACGAATCTGAATCTCTCGATTGTTGCACAAACTTGAGGTCATCTTCCATGAAACTTGTCCGCAAACAGATCGCCCAGCTCATGACGGCATTGAACCGCATCAACTGCTGTTATGCCGTATGCGCTCAGTCCGCCGATCTCAAGGACAATGAACTGATGATCCTCTACGCCCTCGCGGACGGCGTGCCGTATTCCCAGAAGCAGATCTGCGACGAATGGGACATCCCACGCACCACGATGAACACGATCATCAAGGACTGGGAGAAGAAAGGGCTCGTCTCCCTGAGTCCGATCCAAGGCAAACGGCGTGAAATGAACATCCTCCTGACCGATGCCGGACAGAAGCTGGCCGACAGCGTCCTGGACAAGATTATCGAGATGGAGAATGCAGCCATGCAGGAAACGGTCGAGGAATTCTCGCCGGAGTTTATCCGCGCGATACGAAGCTATGAGGCCAGGCTCCGTGCCCATTGCCAACGAATTTTCGGAGAAGCACCGTCCGTTCCCTTCTCGCCCAAAGAATAATCGGCTTCTTTCCCTCTGCTCTTCCTATGGAACCCTGACCGGGTTCCTTTTTTTTGTACAAAGGGCATCGTTTTCTGTTCAAATAGTTCTTTTTTCCGAAAAAATAAGATTTTCGCGGGAGTTACACAATAATCCGATTTCGGATTTCGTTAATAGTACGAAACAGAATTATTAAACCCCCATCCAACCCCGCAAAACCGGAGCAGTCATCATGAAATCAATTCTCATAGCCATCAACGTCATGCTCGCCATTCTCGCAGCGGGCGAAGTCATCAAGTGCCTTTCTTTGAAGAATGATATCGCATCCGCACGCGTATCTACAACTGCAAAAACCGCGAAGGAAACGTCCAGACCCATTGTCTCCACTCCCGCGAAAGCTTCTCCGATCACCCATGCCATACAACGGTCTCCCCAACAGATCGAGGAGCAGGTCAATTTGATCTCGGCACTGAATATCTTCTCGCCCGACCGGACGCCGGACATCCCGACGGCGGCTCAACGCGCAACGGCCAACAATGCCAGTGCGGAAAAGAAGCTCGTCGGCACGTTCGAGATGAACGGTGTCAAAGGCGCGATCATCCTCCAGCGCACCAACCAAAGGAACGGAAACCGGAACGCCTTCGGTTTCGACGGCGGATTCGGGTTTGGCGGATTCGGATTCGGCGACATGGGGTTCGGCATGGACCGGAGTGCGGCCAACCAGAACAGCAATACCGCCCAGGCATCGGCGGAAGAAGTGTCGCAGGCACAGATCGAAGACGCCCGCCAGCGCCTCGCGCAGCTGCAAAGCGTGATGCAGACGCTTCAGCGGAACAATGCCACGGCGGATCAGCTCGCATCCATCACACGCCAGATCGAAGCGCAGAACACCCTGCTTCAGCAGCTGCTGGCAATCGCGACGCCACAAGATGCAGAAGAAGACGGAGTCGCCTCCATCTCCGCCACAAACTCCAACAACGTCCGCCAATACCTGAAACTCGGGGAATCGACCGCTGACGGGTACATGCTCATTGATGTTACGCGAACGACAGCCACGCTCAGACGCAACAACGACGTAATCGAACTGACCATGCAGAAGGCTTCGGACAATCAGGAAGCGATGGCGTTTGCAGCGTCCAGAGTAAATACGGCTCAAGTGGTCGTCTCCGACACCCCGGCGAACACTTCTTCCAACACGGTCGCATCTTCCAACGGCGGCGGCAGACGCAACAACGGCGGATTCGGCGATTTCGGCGGTTTCGGAGGCGGCGACTTCGGCGGATTCGGCGAAGGCGGAGGTTTTGCCAGTTTCGGAGGGGGCGATGGCGGATTTGGCGGCTTTGGCGGCGGAAATGGCGGTTTCGGAGGTGGAAATGGCGGCTTTGGCGGCGGAAACAACGGTTTCGGCGGGGGAAATGGTGGTTTCGGACGCGGAAACAACAATTCCAGAACGAACTCTATGACCGGGGGAAATCGTGCCGGAATGAATTCCAACAGCCGGACTACCACGACCTCCGCCTCTTCCCGCAATACGACCAACCGAACCGGCATGAACACCAATTCAGCCGGACGCACAAACAATGCAACTCGCACCAATACCAATTCCAACGCAATGCGGAACAACACGAATGCCGGACGTACCAATACCAATGCATCGCGGAACAATGCCGCCGGGCGTACGGGGGTGAATACCGGGAACCGCACTGGTGGCGCGGGCATGGGGGGAAGATAGGGAATATGGGGTATTTATTTGACCGAGAGCCGGGCATCCGCGACGTAAGCCCGGCTTCCGTCCCTATTCCCTATCTTCCCTTCGGTCTGTCGGGAGGGTCTTTTCTGTGCAGAATCAGCAGGAAAGGAAGCCGGAAAAAAGGCCAAAAAAAAAGGAGCGGATTTCGCTCGGCATCGTACTCTCGCGCAGCAGAGCACGTCTTCAGCACGCCTTGCTGTGAAAAAATGGAGCGGGCGACCGGAATCGAACCGGCGTAGCCAGCTTGGGAAGCTGGAGCATAACCATTTTGCTACGCCCGCACGGAAAAGATTGCGTTTAATAAGATACTGCCGAAAGGCGAAAAATCAAGCGCTGAACAGTCTTTTTCTCAAAAAAAGGTTGCGGATCCGATCGGTCCTTTTCAAAAAAATCAAAACGACTCCGATCCGTCTTTTCCCGGATCGAAGCCCCGCTTCGATCGGTCTTTTTCGCGACAGACCGTCGAACCGTCATCGTCTCTGTTTTTGTTTCTTTGCAAATTATTTATTTTCCAAACATAGCGTCAAAACGCCCGGAAAGGCCGTTTCCGGCGATTTTCAGAAAAAAATCGAATTTTTTCTCGCACACGCGCATGCGCGCGCTTGAAAAAGGCGCGTTTCCGTGATATATTATAATATAAAAAGTTCACCAAAACCGCACCTTTTTCTTCCGAAAGGCTTCCAGCATGTCCGATTCTCCTCACAATGTGTTCCCGATCAACATCGAAGACATCATGCACACCGCGTACCTGCAGTACTCGCTGAGCGTGAATGTCGGTCGCGCCATCCCGGACGTCCGCGACGGCATGAAACCCTGCAACCGCCGCATCCTCTACGCCATGGGCCAGCGCGGCCTGACCAAGTCCCACAAGACCGTCAAGTGCGCCAAGGTCGTCGGCGACGTGCTCGGCAGCTACCATCCCCACGGCGACGCGTCCGTGTACGACACGCTCGTCCGCATGGCGCAGGACTTCTCCATGCGCACGCCGCTCATCGAAGGCCAGGGCAACTTCGGCAGCATCGACGGCGACCCGCCGGCCGCCTACCGTTATACCGAGTGCCGCATGGAGCGTATCGCGGAGGAGCTGCTCGCCGACATCGACAAGGAGACAGTCAACATGGTTCCGACCTTCGACGAGGAGACGAAGGAACCCGAAGTGCTCCCGGCGAAGTTCCCGAACGTGCTGGTGAACGGCAGCGTGGGCATCGGCGTCGGCATGGCCACGAACATCCCGACGCACAACCTCGGCGAAGTCGTGAACGCCACCATCCATCTGCTCGACAACCCGACCGCCACCGTCCGCGACCTCATGCAGTATCTCCCCGGCCCGGACTTCCCCACCGGCGGCATCATCTGCGGCATCAATCCCGTCCGCGCCCTCTACGAGACCGGCCACGCCGTGCTGAAGATCCGCGCGAAGACCAAGATCGTGGAGAAGGGCGACCGCGAACAGATCATCGTGACCGAGATCCCGTACGCGC
>JAFXYP010000042.1 GCA_017541665.1 Lentisphaeria bacterium
AAAAGTTCATCGAACCCGGCGACTACATCGTGATGACCGGCGGCCGCATCGGCAAGGACGGCATCCACGGCGCCACGTTCTCCAGCGAAGAGCTCCACAAGGACAGCCCCGTGCAGGCGGTCCAGATCGGCGACCCGATCACCCAGAAACGCATGAGCGACTTCATCCACGAGGCGCGCGAACGCCTTCTCTACCGTTTCGTCACCGACAACGGCGCGGGCGGCCTCTCCTCCAGCGTCGGCGAAATGGCGGACGTCTGCGGCGGCTGCGACATGGACCTTGCGAAGGCTCCGCTCAAATACTCCGGCCTTCAGCCGTGGGAAATCCTCGTTTCCGAGGCGCAGGAGCGCATGAGCTTTGCCGTCGCGCCGGAACGCCTCGACGAGTTCCTGGCGCTCGCGGCGGCACGCGACGTGGAGGCGACCGTGCTCGGCCGCTTCAACCACTCCGGCAAGTTCCACATCACCTACGGCGACCGCGTGGTGGCCGACATCGACATCAAGTTCATGCACGAGGGCCTGCCGAAACTCCACCTGAAGGCCGAGTGGAAGCCCCCGGTCTTCGACGAGCCGGTCATCTCCGGCCGTGACCTCTCCGCCGACCTCGTGAAGCTCATCGGTCGCCTGAACATCTGCTCCGACGAATACAAGGCCCGCCAGTACGACCACGAGGTGAAGGGCCTCAGCATCATCAAGCCGTTCACGGGCGTCTGCCGCGACGTCGCCTCCGACGCCACCGTCACGCTCGCCGAACCCCTCGCGAAGGAAGGCATCGTGCTCTCCGCGGGCATTCTGCCGCGTTACAGCGACATCGACACCTACCACATGATGGCGTCCATCATCGACCTCGCCGTGCGCCGGTCCGTCGCCGCGGGCGCCGATCCCGACCACATCGCCGGCCTCGACAACTTCTGCTGGCCCGACCCCGTGCAGAGCGAGAAGACCCCGGACGGCGAATACAAGCTCGCGCAGCTCGTCCGCGCGAACATGGCGCTCTACGACTGCACCAAGGCGTTCAAGGTGCCCTGCATTTCCGGCAAGGACAGCATGAAGAACGACAGCACGCGCGGCGGACGCAAGATCTCCATCCCGCCCACCGTCCTCTTCAGCACCATCGCCCGCATCGACGACGTGTCGCACGCGGTCTCCCTCGACGCCAAGTTCGCCGGCGATGCCGTGTACGTGCTCGGCGAAACGAAGCCCGAGCTCGGCGGCAGCGAATACTTCGCCATGCTGGACGCCGTCGGCAACAACGTTCCGAAGGTCGACATCCCGAAGGCGTCCGCGCTCTACCATGCGCTTGCCGAGGTCATCAAGGCGGATATCCCGTCCTCCATCATCTCCCCCGCGCTCGGCGGCCTCGCGATCGCCGCGGCGAAGTCCGCCATCGGCGGCCGCCTCGGCATGGCCATCGACCTCGACAAGCTCCCCGGCATCGAGAATTTGAACGACGCCGAGGCGCTCTTCTCCGAGTCGAACTCCCGCTTCATCCTGACCTGCCGCCCCGAACGCTGCGCCGAGCTCGAGAAAATGCTTGCCGGGCACGTGTTCGCCCGCGTCGGCTCCACCACGGAGGCGCAGGAGCTGGTCTTCACGCGCGGCGGGAAGACCGTCGCGTCCGCCAGGCTCTCCGACCTCATCACCGCGTACAAATCCACGCTCGAAGGCATCTGAGGAGGTTTCCGCATGATCCGTACCATCATCACAGGTTCCGCAGGGCGCATGGGCAAGGCCCTCGTCGCCGCCATTGCCGCCAATCCTGAATTCCGGCTCGCAGGGGCCACCGAATATCCCGCCAGCCCGCTCATCGGGCAGGACGCCGGGACCGTCGCCGGAGTCGCCGCGCTCGACGTGCCGATCTCCGCCTCGCTCACGCCCGAAATGCTCGCGAACGCCGATGCCATCATCGACTTCAGCACCGGAAACGTGCTGGAGAACGCACGCGCCGCCGCGAAAGCCGGGCTTTCCATCGTGATCGGCACCACCGCGCTTACCGACGCGGACAAGGCTGCCCTCCGCGAACTCTCCGCCCAGGGCGCGCGCATCGTCCAGACGTTCAACTACAGCGTCGGCGTGAACCTGCTCTTCTTCCTCTCCGGCAAGACCGCCTCCCTCCTCGCCGACGATTTCGACATGGAGATCATCGAGGCGCACCACAACCAGAAGAAGGACGCCCCGAGCGGCACCGCCGTCCGCCTGGCCGAAGTCCTCTGCGAAGCCGCGGACCGCACCTCGGACGACCTCGTCTACGGCCGCCAGGGCATCGTGGGCGCGCGCACCCGCCGCGAGATCGGCATCCATGCCGTGCGAGGCGGCGACATCGTGGGCGACCACACCGTGCTCTTCGCGGGCGACGGCGAACGCATCGAGCTGACCCATCGCGCGTCCAGCCGCATGACGTTCGCCAAGGGCGCGCTCCGCGCCGCCAAATGGCTCGCGGGCGCTTCCGCCGGCTACTACGACATGCAGGACGTGCTCGGGTTGAAGTGACCCGGACGCAGCAGGAGCCGCACATGCCGATCGACCTCAAAATCGGGAAACTCGTGAACCGGACCGTCTGGCAGCCGGACAAAAACCAGGTCCTCATCGACCAGACGCTCGAACTTGAGTGCGACTGCGGCTCCATCGTCATCATCGAACAGCATATCGACGGCATGACCATGATCGAGGGCGTCCGACACTCCATCAAAGCCGGGAAAAACACCCTTGGCCTGAAGCAGATGCGCATCGTGAATCCGCGCACCGTCCGCCCCGACGGCGAACCCGCGTTCTACGACCTCGCGGTCCGCGTCTATGCCATGGGGCTCGACCCCATCCTCGTTTCCGAATCCGTTTCGTTCCTCAACCTCATAAAGGACCAGCCATGAGCTATCAGAAAATCCGTCCGGTCGACGGCGACCGCATCACAGCGAATCCCGACGGCAGCCTCATCGTCCCCGACCAGCCGATCATCCCGTACATCGAAGGCGACGGCATTGGCCCCGACATCACGGCGGCCTCCATGCACATCTGGAACACCGCCATCGAAAAGGCCTACGGCTGCAAGCGCAAAATCGCCTGGATGGAGGTCTTCGCCGGCGAGAAATCCTGCGAAGTCTACGGCGAGGGCGTCTGGCTCCCCGACGAGACCGTCGAAGCCATCTCCGACCACCGCATCGCCATCAAGGGCCCGCTCACGACCCCGGTCGGCAAGGGCATACGCTCGCTGAACGTGACCCTCCGCCAGAAGCTCGACCTCTACGTCTGCCTGCGCCCGGTCCGCTATTTCCAGGGCGTCCCGTCCCCCGTCAAGCATCCCGAGCTTACCGACATGGTCGTCTTCCGCGAGAACACCGAGGACATCTACGCCGGCATCGAATGGGCGGCCGGCACCCCCGAGGTGCAGAAGGTCATCGCGTTCCTCCAGAACGAAATGGGCGTCTCCAAGATCCGTTTCCCGGAGACCTCCGCCATCGGCGTGAAGCCGGTCTCGAAGGAAGGCTCCGAACGCCTCATCCGCGCCGCCATCCGCTATGCCATCGACAACCACCGGAAGAGCGTCACGTTCGTCCACAAGGGCAACATCATGAAGTTTACCGAAGGCGGCTTCCGCGACTGGGGCTACGCGCTCGCGAAGCGCGAGTTCCCGGAACAGACCGTCACGTGGGATGAATGCGGCGGCGCGGTCCCCGAGGGCAAGATCCTCATCAAGGACTGCATCTGCGACGCCTTCCTGCAGCAGATCCTGACCCGGCCCGCCGAATACGACGTGATCGCCACCATGAACCTGAACGGCGACTATGTGTCGGACGCCCTCGCGGCCAGCGTCGGCGGCATCGGCATCGCCCCCGGCGCGAACATCAACTACGTCGGCGGCAAGGCGATCTTCGAGGCCACGCACGGCACCGCGCCCAAGTACAAAGGGCTCGACAAGGTCAATCCCTGCTCGCTCGCGCTCTCCGGCGAAATGCTCCTCCGCCACATCGGCTGGACCGAGGCCGCCGACCTCGTGATCCGCGGTATCGAACGCGCCATCGCCTCCAAGCACGTCACGTACGACTTCGCGCGCCAGATGGAAGGCGCGACCGAGCTTCGCTGCTCCGAATTCGCCCGCGTCATCACGGACAACATGTGACCGTTCCTTCGAGGGGGCTTATGGATACGGACAGGCTGGACCGGTTCCGGTATTCGATCACGAAGGACCTCCCGCGCGCGGATGTGCTCGCGCTCTACCGCGCCGCGGGCTGGTTCGGGCCGTCCGACCCCGCCCCGGAGCTCGACGCCATGGTCGCGAATTCCTTCGCCGTGTCCGCGGCGTTCGATCCCGCCGGGCGCCTGGTCGGCATGGCGCGCGCGCTGTCCGACGGCGTGAGCGACGCCTACATCCTGGACGTCGTGGTCGATCCGGCGCACCGTTCGCAGGGCGTCGGCCGCACCATCGTCTCCCGCCTTGCGGAATACCTCGCGTCGTTCGGCATCGACTGGATCGTCTGCATCGGCGTGCCCGGCACGGAGGCGTTCTACCGCGCCGCAGGAGCCGCCCCGATGGACTGCCATACGGCGTTCCGCTTCGGCACGAAGAACGGAGGAAAACTAAATGAGCTCATATGAACTCCAGCCGCCGGAGGGGTTCCGCCGCCTCGCGCTCGAAGACCGCGCGGTCCTCGAACCCTTTCTGCTCGCGTCCGGTCGCCAGAGCTGCGAATTCGCGTTCTCCAATCTCTTCCTGTGGAGCGGAACCTACCGCCCCGACTGGTGCTTCATCGGCTCCCACCTCTATCTTCTGCTGGAGACCGAGGATATCCTGATGTTCGCGCCGGGCGGCGCGCACGGACCGGAGCCGGACGAACTCCTCGCCGTGTCCGACCGCCTGATCCGGGCGGGCTACGGCGGTTCGTTCGACCATGTGGACCAGGAATATTTGAAGACGCACCCGGACGTCGGGACGCGCTTTTCCGCCGAACGCATGGACGACCGCTACGACGAGTACATCTACTGCGTGGACGCGCTCGTCGGCCTGCACGGGCGTCTGCTGGCGAAGAAACGCAACCTGATCGCGCAGTTCTGCGAGGACTACCCGAACGCCGCGCTGGAGCCGCTTTCCCGCGCGAACCTCGACGAAGCGCTTGCTGTTCAGCGCGACTGGCTCGCGGCGCAGGACCGGCCTGTTTCCATCGAAGCCGCGCACGAGGCCGCCGCCATCGGGATGCTCGCGGAGCATTTCGAGGCGCTGCCGGTCGAAGGGCTCGTCCTCCGCGCCGGAGGCCGTGTCGTCTCATTCGCCGTGTACAGCCCCGTCTCGCCCGACCTCTGGACCGTCCACTTCGAGAAGACGCGCTACGAATACAAGGGTGCCTCGCAGTACATCACGCACAGCACGGCCGCCGCGCTGCAGGGTCGCGCCCGGCTGCTCAACCGCGAACAGGACCTCGGCATCCCCGGCCTGCGCCAGGCGAAAAAGTCCTACGACCCGCTCTTCATGCTCCAGAACTACAAGCTCGTCCGCCGGACGTGAATCGGAATCTGCCCCGCTCCAGCGAATCCGCAAGCCGAAGCGAATCCTTTTAAAAAAACAATGCCGCCCGCTCTTGTCCGCATCGACAAAAGGGGCGGCAGAACAAACAGGCAAACTCGTTCCCTTCTTCAGGGGAATGTCCTAAATGACCGTCAAAATAGCTTTTGCAACAGCCCATGCAACAGCAACAGTCTTGGAAATATTTCCATCATCATCATCTTCTTCTTCTCCCTCTTCTTCTTCCTC
>JAFXYP010000043.1 GCA_017541665.1 Lentisphaeria bacterium
ACGGCGACGTCCTTGATGGCGTTGTTGCGGCGGAGGAAGTCCTCGATCTGGACGGGATAGAGGTTTTCGCCGCCGGTGATGATGACGTCCTTCTTGCGGTCGACGAGGTAGATGAAGCCGTCCTCCTCCTTCGCCATGTCGCCGGTGTAGAGCCAGCCTTCGTCGTCGAGGACTTCCTTGGTGGCCTTCTCGTCCTTGTAGTAGCAGCGCATCACGCCGTCGCCCTTCACGGCGAGCTCGCCGACCTGGCCGGGCTCGACCGGGTTGCGCTTCTCGTCGACGATCTTGGTCTGCCAGCCGTAGCCCGCCACGCCGATCGCGCCGACATGGTCGATGTTCTCGATGCCGAGGTGGACGGCGCCCGGTCCGATGGATTCGCTGAGGCCGTAGTTGGTGTCGTAGTCGTGCTTCGGGAAGACGGATTTCCAGCGCTTGATGAGGCTGGGCGGGACCGGCTGCGCGCCGATGTGCATCAGGCGCCACTGGTCGAGCTTGTAGTCTTCGAGCTTGATGTCGCCGCGGTCGATGGCGTCCAGGATGTCCTGCGCCCACGGTACGAGCAGCCAGACGACCGTGCAGTGCTCCTCGGAAACCGCGTTGATGATCCATTCCGGCTTGATGCCGCGCAGGAGCACGGCCTTGCCGCCGACCAGGAAACTGCCGAACCAGTGCATCTTCGCGCCGGTGTGGTACAGCGGCGGGATGCAGAGGAACGTGTCTTCGCGGGTCTGGCCGTGGTGCTTCTGCTCCACGATGCAGGCGTGCATGAGGCTGCGGTGGCGGTGCACGATGGCCTTCGGGAACCCGGTGGTGCCGGAGGAAAAGTAGATCGCGGCGTCCTCGTCGTCGGAGAGCGGGATTGCGGGGGACTTGCCGGAACAGTAGGAGACGAGGCTGTAATACGGCTCGGCGAACGACGGGCAGTCCTCGCCGACATAGATCAGCGCCTTCACGCGCGGGATGCGTTCGCAGATGGATTCGACGCGGCCGGTGAATGACGGGCCGAAGATGAGAACGTCGATGTCGGCGAGTTCGATGCAGTATTTGATCTCCTCGGCGGTGTAGCGGAAATTGAGGGGCACGGCCATCGCGCCGCTCTTCAGCACGCCGAAGTAGATCGGGAGCCATTCCAGGCAGTTCATGAGCAGGATGCCGACGCGGTTGCCCTTCTTGATGTGGCGCGTGAGCAGGAAATTCGCCACGCGGTTCGCCTTGCGGTCGAATTCGCCCCAAGTCAGCTCGGACCGGAACGAGTCGGTCGGGCTCGGCTCCATCAGCGAGTATTCGCGCCAGGTGGTATGGCGTTTTTCAAGTTCCTGCGGGTTGATCTCGACCAGTGCGACATCGTCGTTGTAGAGCTGGGCGTTGCGCTCCAGTATTTCGGTGATAGGCATCGTGTTTCCTTGTGTTTTTGAGGCGCGCGAGGCGCGTCCGAGGGTGAAGCGGGACGGCTCCGGACGGATCCCGTTTTCCGCGTTGTTGGCGTACTCTCACAAATATAGGACATTTTCCGGGAAATGCAAACGCTTTTCGCCGGAAAAATACGAATAATCCGCGTTTTTTGAGAAGCGGGAAAAAGGGACTCCCGTCATGGATTCATGCGGAACGCCGTCATGATCACATCATCGTCCGGGGGCAGCTCGCCGGAGAACCCGCGGATGCAAGCCGCCACTTCGTCAATCAGCCCCCGCGCGGAAGCCGCCTGCGAAGCTTCCAGCGTGCTCATCAGCATCTTTTTCGTGAAACACTGCCCCTCGCTGTCGCAGTATGAGAAAATCCCGTTGGAACACGCGAAGAACGTGTCGCCCGGCTCAAACGTGATGCTCTCCTGCCGGAACTCGACGGGATGCGCGGTCGTGAACACCACGCCGGTCGTTTCCCGGAGCTGTTCGAACGTGCCGCCGGCCCGCTTCAGGAACGGCGGATAGAACCCCGCGTTCACATAGTCGAGCCGTTTGGCCTCGACATCAAAGAACCCGATGATAACCGAAAGGAACTGGTTTCTGAACACCTTTTCATCCCGGCAGTGCTCCATGCCGCGGTTCATGATGTCGAGGGGCTCCATGGCCGCCGCCACGCACGGCTGGAAGATGGCGCGGAACTTCATCATGCTCAGGCAGGCGGACACGCTGTCACCGATGGCCTCCGCCATCACGAACCCAGGGCGGCCGGCGTCGGTCACGAACGTTTCGACGATGTCGCTGCCCCGGTGCGCCGCAAGCACGGACGCCAGGGCGAAATCAATCCGTCCGAACTCGGGGGGAAGCTGCCCGGACGCGGGGATCAGCGTCCTCTGAATGGATTTCGCCAGCTCGCTTTCGCGGCGGACGCGGCGGCGGGATTCGGTCAGGTTCTTCTTCAGTCCGCCGACCATGGTGTTGATGCCGTCGGAAAGCGCCAGAAACTCCGGGTTGCTCCGCACGTTCACGGTCTGCGTCAGGTCGCCCGCGATGATCTTGTCAAGCGTGCGGTTCACCTCGTAGAAACCGTCCGTCACGGTCCGCCGGATCAGGTGGTCCAGCAGGATGTAAAAAAGCACGAAGAATGCGAGGTAGATCGCGAGGATGAATACCATGGCGCGGTTGCGCGCCCCGAAAACCTCGCCCTTCGGCATCACCGCCAGCACACGCCGGGGTTCTCCCTCAATCTGCACGCGCTGGCAGAAATACGGCTCGCCACGGAGAAAAACGGAATCCGGCAGGACCGGGTCCAGGCGGTATCCGAGCTCGGACAGGCGGAGGCCGTTCTCGGACGGATCGCCGCTGGCGAAGACGACCGGGTCGTCGCCGTCCTCCAGGACCAGGAACCGGCCGTTGTGCCCGATCGGAAGGGCCTCCATGATTTCGCGCATGAGCTCGATGTCGGAATAATCGAAGACGTTGTCCGCCTCGTAAGCGATCTGGACGATGCCGGGCTCGTCGAGACGCGCCACGCCAGCATACTGCACGATCATGTGGTCGATGCCGCGCTCCTGCGGATCCTGCACCAGTTCGAACGTCTTGTCCTCAATCGCGGGCATGAACTCCGCCGACTGCGCCGTGGAGTCCATGTGGAATCCGAGGAACCCGGGCTCGGTCGAGGCGATCAGCACGCCCTGCCCGTCGGAAACGCAGATGGAATCGACATTCAGGGCGGCGGCGATCTCCTTCAGGTGGGCGTCGTTCTTCAGGATGGCCGGATCGTACTGGATGATCCGCGCCAGCATCCTCGTTTTCGCCAGGGTCCCGGAATCCGTGTTGTCGCGCAGTTTCTTATAGCCGGCACGCCACTCGGTCACGTCCATGCTCAGGTCGCGCAGACGCTCCGAAATGACTATCCGCGCCTGGCGCTTCGCGCCGATTGCCATCACGAGGTTGACGATGATCAGCAGGGACAGGAGTCCCAGCGTCATGAAAAGGAAAAGGCGTGTCTGGATGATTCGCTTCATATTTTATCGAAAAGTCGAAAAAAAAGACCGGCACCTTGCGCGGCAGGTTTTCTGTTTCTGATTTCGATAAAATAACCCCGCATCCGGCATTTTTCAAACCGCTGTGCCGTTTTTTCCGCGTTTTCAGTTGTTTTTTTTCAAAAATGTGGTATTTTGTGTTAGGAACAGAAAAACAGATCCCGGACGGCGGACGCTTCCTCGCCGTTCAAACGAAATGAGGAAACCATGATTTCCGGCATAGACAGGGCCGCATACCGCGCAATGAGCGCGTCCGAACTTGAGGACAAAATACGATTCTACAACGAGCGCTACTGGGACGAGTCCGACCCGGCGATCAGCGACGACGATTTCGACTTCATCACGCGCCTGCTCGCGGAGAAAGACCCCGGCAGCGCCCTGCTCGACCAGGTGAACGCGCCCGCCGTCGCCTCGACCGAAAACATCCGCCACGAACGCCCCATGCTCTCGCTTGACAAGGTGTACTCCCTGCCCGAGCTCGTCTCCTGGCTGGAAAAGACCGTCCGCACCGCCGACGAGAAGCTCCTGATCCAGCCCAAATACGACGGCATCTCCGTGCTGTGGGAGGACGGCGTGCTCTCCACGCGCGGCGACGGCTTCACCGGCAAGGTCATCACGGACAAGGTGCCGCTCATCGACCTGGAGACGATGTCCGGCGTGCTGCCGCTCGCGGAATACCCCGGGCGCGTACTCGGCGAACTCCTCATCCGCACGGACGACTTCAAGCGCCGCTACGCCTCGATCCTGAACGCCAACGGCAAGCCGTTCCGCAACTCGCGCAACGCCATCGGCGGCATCATGAGCCTGAAGGACATCTCGGGCATGACCGCCCAGCACGCCCGTCTCACGCTCGTCGACTACTCCACCATCTCGCGGACCGCCACGGCCGCGGAGATCAGCGGCATCTGGCCCGGCGTCCTGGAGGAAATGGAGAAGCTCCCCTACCCGATGGACGGCCTCGTGGTCAAGCTCGCCGATGCGGAGTACGCCGATTCGCTCGGAAACACCGCCCACCACCCGCGCGGCCAGATCGCGTTCAAGTTCAGCGGCATCCGCCGCACCACGCGCCTGGTCGGCGTGAACTGGAGCTTCGGCAATAACTGCCTCACGCCCGTCGCCGAGCTGGATCCGGTCGAGATCAACGGCACCACCATTCGCCACGCCACGCTCCACAATCTCCAGAACGTCCTCGACCGCGACCTGCAGATCGGCGACGCCGTGACCGTGGAGCGCGCGGGCGACGTGATCCCATACATCGTCTCCAGCGAACCCGGTCCCGTCCGACGCAGCGCCCTCATCACGCACTGCCCGTGCTGCGGTCACGAGCTCGTCCGCGACCTGCCCGAACTCCGCTGCGTCAACCCCGAATGCTTCGAAACACGACTTCAGCTGCTGCTGGCATCCATCCGCAGCATCGGCATCGAACACCTCGGCGAGCCCAGCCTCCGCAAGATCATGACGAAGCTCAACGTCCGCACGCTGTCCGACCTTTTCAACCTCTCCGAGCTCACCATCTTCTCCCAGCTCCGCGACGAGGGGTTCCAGGGCACCTCCACGCAGAACCTCTACCGCGAGATCCAGGCCGCGCGCATCGTGCCCGCCTACAAAGTCCTCGCCGCGCTCAACATCAAGGGCATCGGCGCGAACATCGCGAAGACCATCCTCAGGAAGCATTCCTTCGCCGAACTCCGCACGCTCTCGACCGAACAGCTCGCCGAGATCAACGGCATCGGGCCCGAACGCGCCCGCACGCTCCACGACGAGCTGATCGCGCAGTCCGCGGAGCTCGATGAACTCCTCGCCGCCGTCACGCTCGTGGCGTCCGCATCCGAGGATCGTCCGAAGATCTGCTTCACCGGCAAGATGCCCGAAAAGCGCGCCTGGTACGAGTCCATCGCGAAGGCCGCGGGCTACGAGCCGGTCGATTCCGTGACCGACACCCTCGCGCTCCTCGTCGCCGCCGACCCGGACGCCGCATCCGCCAAGATCTCCGACGCGAAACGCCTCGCGGTCCCCATCGAATCGCTCGAGCTCTGGCTCGGCTCCGTAAAGAACTTCATCCCGAAGCAGGAGGAGCCCGCGGCAAACGACCAGATGACCTTCGACTTCTGACCGTTTTTCCCCCTCATTTCCCGCGCATACAAAGCGCGGCCGGAACAGCTCATGCGCCGTCCCGGCCGCTTTCGTCTGTTTCTTAGCTTAAATCCGGTTCAGAAGACAAGCCATTCGTACAGGCCGGACGCCATACGGTTGCGCTGGCGGATGTCGAGGCGCAGGCGCTTCGTCTTCACCGTTTTGAACGCGATCTCGTCCATCTTCGCCTCGCCCGACTCGACCGGGACGAACTGCCCGCTGCCGTTGTCGTAGCTGAGCGTCCAGGACTGCGGCAGGGCGCATCCGCCGCCGCGGCGGCTGTCGTCGAACCAGTAGAACTTGCAGCGGGAGACCTCGACAGGCTCCTCGAACGAGAGCATGACCCATTCGCTGCCGCCGAGGTGCGACCAGAAATCGAAATTCTCGATGTCGATGTCGGTCGGGTTCTGCGGATAGAACCCGTCGTTGATCGCCGCCGGGTTCATGCCGCCGCGGGCGTAGGAGACGGTCACCTTGCCCTCCTCGGACTTGTTCGCGGCGTGCGTCGCGGAGTCGTCGGAATCGGACACCCACACGCGCATCGGCATGGAGCCGCGGTTCGCCCACCAGGCGTACGGGATGGCGGTCATTCTGCCGCCCTCCGCCTCGATCTCGAGCGTCTCGACCCCGCCGCCGGGGAAGAGGTCGGTACGGTACTTCGCAGTGACCTTCGCGTCCGGCTTCACGAACCAGCGGCGCCACGGGAGTTTCACCTCCTGGTCCTTCTGCTCGAACGCGAACACGATCGGGCCGCGCTCGAACGCGACCTGTCCGGCCAGGTTGCCGACCTTTTCGTTGGCCTTCACGCGGCGGACCTCCATCGGCAGGTCGAGCGTGACCTTGTCGCCGTTCTTCCACGTGCGGTCGATCACGGCGAAGCCCTTGTCCATTGCGTAGTCCGCCTTCTTCCCGTTCACCAGCAGCGTCCACTTCGCGGGGGCAGCGTTCGTGTAGGCATACAGGTCGGACGGCACGGGGCGCCCCTCGACCCAGCCGGGGATGCGGAGCGCGAGCGCGAACTTGCTCTTCTTCACGCCGGAGAGCGCGATCTCGACCTTGCCGTCCCACGGGTAGTTCGTGGTCTGGGTGAACACGGCGTCGCCCGCGTCGACCGTGCCCGCGCCGTACAGGAGCATGTAGATCGTGTCGTCCTTCTTCGCGCAGACATACTGGCCGAGCGAGGCGATCGTGCGCATGATGTTCGGCGGGCAGCAGGCGCATCCGAACCACGCGGACCGCTCGGAGCCGGAGGATTCCAGCAGGTTCGGGTAGAAGAACCGGTCGCCGGAGAGCGAGACGCCGGAGAACGCGCCGTTGTACATGGTGCGCTCGAACGTATCCATATATTTCGCGTCGCCGTACATCAGGAACATCCGGTGCGTCCAGAAGAGGAACGCCACGGCAGCGCAGGTCTCGTTGTAGCAGCGGTTCGGCAGCTCGTAGTTGTTGCCGTACGCCTCGCCGCTGCTGCGTGCGCCGCATCCGCCGGTCAGGTGGTATTTCCTGCCGACGACGTTGTCCCAGATCTTCGTGATCGCGTCCACGTAGCGCTGGTCGCCGGAGAGCGCCGCCACGTCCGCCATGCCGGCGTACATGTAGTTGGCACGGACGGCGTGCCCGACGGCCTCGTCCTGCTGGAGGACCGGCTTGTGCGACTGGCTGTAGGGATCGCCGGGACCGCGTTTCGCCTTGTTCTCGAGGAAATGCGCGGCGAGCTTCAGCCAGCGCGGGTCCCCGGTGTGGCGGTAGAGCTTCGCGAGGCCCATTTCGATGATCTGGTGGCCGGGCGCAATGCAGGGGTCGTCGCCGCCGAGGTCCCTGTTCACGAGCTCGGCGGACTTCACCGCCATATCAAGAAGCGTGCGGTCGCCCGTCGCCTCGAAATACGCCGTGGCGCATTCGTAGAAATGTCCCAGGTTGTACAACTCGTGGCTCAGGTTCGGGTCGTTCAGCCAGCGGCGCTGATTGATCCATTCGTGCGCCGGGGAATCCGGGTGCATGGTGCGAAACGTGTACAGATACCCGTCCGGCTCCTGCGCCGCCTTCACGTGCTGAATGATGTCCTCCATCTTCGCCTTCAGCTCGGGGTCGGGGTTCGTCTGGAGCGAGTACGATGCGCCCTCCAGAAACTTGTAGATGTCCGTGTCGTCAAACGGAAGCGAGGACACCGGGCGGTTCTGGAACGTCGTTTCGCCCGCGGCGCGCCGCCGCATCGTCTCCGCCGCCAGGTCGAAGTTCTTCAGACGGCCCGATTCCAGGCACTGCTGGAGCGCGAATGGGATCGTGACCTTGCGGTTGACCTCCTGGCGTTCGGCGAGCAGCCCGGACGTGAACCGGACCTGCGTGAACGGGACGGGCTGGATCGGGTAATCGGCATCGGCGGCGAAGGCCGAGACGGAGGAGAGGGCCGCGGCGCTTCCGGCTAAGATCATTTTTGCCATGGTGTGACCTGTCATGTGGAGAAACTCCTGATTAAGGACGGGAACGCCGCCCGTTTCCGCTTCGGGCCGGGTTCCTTTCCGGTGGTAACGCATTGTTTTTCATGCTAATATACCACGGGTTCCGCGGAAAATCAAGACGATGCCCCGACGGAAACGGAAACGCCGTCGGTGTCCGGGAGCGCAGAAAAGAAAACAACGGCAAAAAAGTCCGCAAAAAGCAGGCTGTTTCACGCGCGCGGGATTGCTTTTTACTCCATTTGATGCTATATTATTTAGATACACTTATTTCTCAACGCTTTCCGGGAACTCAGAATCCTCATGCAGAACATCAGAAACATCGCCATCATCGCACACGTGGACCACGGCAAGACCACGCTCGTCGACGAGATCATCCGCCAGGCCAAGCTCTTCCGCGACAACCAGGAAATGCACACGTGCTTCCTCGACAGCAACGAGCTCGAACGCGAACGCGGCATCACCATCCTCGCGAAAAACATCAGCGTGAACTACCGCGACACCAAGATCAACATCATCGACACGCCCGGCCACAGCGATTTCGGCGGCCAGGTGGAACGCGTCCTGAACATGGCGGACGGCGTCCTGCTGCTGGTCGACAGTGCCGAGGGGCCCCTGCCCCAGACGCGCTTCGTGCTGGACAAGGCGCTGAAGCTGAAGCTCCGCCCCATCGTCATCATCAATAAGATCGACCGCCCGGACGCCCGCCCGCAGGAAGTCCTGAATGCCGTCTACGACCTTTTCATCGACCTCGACGCGACCGAGGAACAGCTCGATTTCCCGGTGCTTTACGCCAGCGGACGCGACGGCTGGGCCACCACCGACCTCGAAAAAGGTTCCCGCGACTCCATCCTCCCGCTCATGGACGCGATCATCGACCATATCCCGCCGCCGCCCTTCAACGAGGGTCCGGCGCAGATCCAGATCACCACGCTCGACTACAACGACTATGTGGGGCGCATCGGCATCGGCCGCGTCCACCGCGGCACGCTCTCGCTCGACCAGCCGCTCTGCCAGGTCAAGCGCGACGGCCAGACCTTCCAGACGCAGATCAAGCAGCTCTTCGTGTTCGAGGGCATCTCCCGCAAGGAAGTCCGTGAAGTCCCGTGCGGCGACCTCTGCGCCCTCGTCGGCGTCGAGCACATCGACATCGGCGACACCATCGCCGACGCGAACGCACCCGAGGCACTGCCCCCGATCGCCATCGACGAGCCCACCCTCTCCATGATGTTCCGCGTGAACGACTCCCCGTTCTTCGGCCAGGAAGGCAAGTTCATCAGCAGCCGCCACATCCGCGAACGCCTTCTGAAGGAAGCCGAACGCGACGTGGCGCTTCGCGTGGAGGAAGGCGACGGCGACAGCTTCAAGGTCAGCGGACGCGGCGTGCTCCACCTCGCCATCCTCATCGAGACCATGCGCCGCGAGGGCTACGAGCTCACGATCACCAAGCCGCACGTCATCATCAGGGAGATCGACGGCGTGAAGAACGAGCCGATCGAAGAGCTCACGGTCGACGTCTCCGACAACGCCGCCGGAAAGGTCATCGAGATCGTCGGCCTCCGCCGCGGCGAGATGATGAAGATGGAGCAGCACGGTTCCCGCCAGCTGCTCGAATTCATGATCCCCACGCGCGGCATCATCGGCCTCCGCAGCAAGGTCATGACCGCCACCGCCGGCGAAGCCATCATCTCCCACAGGTTCGACCATTACGAGCCCATGAAGGGCGAGGTGCCGAGCCGCACCAACGGCGTGATGGTCAGCATGGGGCGCGGCAAAGCCGAGGCGTACGCCATCGACGCGCTCCAGCTCCGCGGCACGTTCTTCATCGACCCCGGCGTGGAGACGTACGAGGGCATGATCGTCGGCTCCCACTGCACCGACGACGACCTGGAGGTCAACCTCCAGAAGGCGAAGAAGCTCAGCAATATGCGCGCCGCCGGCTCCGACCGCAACCTCAAGATCGCGCCCGCCGCCAAGCTTTCCCTCGAGGAAGCGCTCGAATACATCGAGGACGACGAATACGTCGAGGTCACCCCGCTGAACATCCGCCTCCGCAAGAAATACCTGACCTCGCTCGAACGCCGCCGCATCCGCGGCAAGATGCTGAAGGCCGAAAACGCCGAGTAAGGCAAATGCCCGGACGCAGTTCAGCCGACACGACGAAGACAGCCCCATGATCGACTTCCAGAACGTCACCAAGCTCCTGGGCGGCAAGGCCATCCTCGACAACGCATCGTTCCGAATCAACCAGGGCGAGCGCGTCGGCATGGTCGGCCCGAACGGGACCGGCAAGACCACAGTCTTCAGCATGATTCTCGGCGAGCTCCCGCCCGACAAGGGCGAGATCCTGATCCCGGAACGCCTCCGCATCGGCATCCTCCGCCAGCAGGTGGACCTCTCCGACAAGCAGGAGGACGTGCTCTCCTACGTCGCCGCCACCGGCGAACTCCCGGCCATCCAGGCACGCCTCGCGGAAGTCGAACGCGCCCTCGAGTCCGATCCGTCCAACCCGCAGCTGCTGAACGAGTTCGGCCACCTTCAGACGACCTACGAACACCTCGGCGGCTACGACTCCGGGCACCGCGCCGAAGCCGCCCTCGCCGGGCTCGGGTTCGACGAGGACGTCTTCCACAATCCGCTGAACTCGTTTTCCGGCGGCTGGCAGATGCGCGCCTCCATGGCGCGCGTCCTGCTCTCCGAACCCGACATCCTCCTCCTCGACGAACCCTCCAATTACCTCGACATCCCCGCCGTGGAATGGCTTCAGCGCCGCCTGCGCGTCTACACCGGCACGCTCCTGCTCATCTCCCACGACCGGTTCCTGCTGAACTCCCTGACCGACGTCACGCTGGAGATCAACGGCGGCAAGGCCACGCGCTACTCCGGCAGCTACAGCAAGTACGTGGTCGAACGCGAATCGCGCTCCGCACTCGCCGAGGCCGCGCGCAAGAACACCGAGAAGCGCCGCGAAAAGCTGAAGGAGAACATCGAGCGGTTCCGCTACAAGGCGAGCAAGGCCGCCCAGGTCCAGATGTGGATCAAGATGCTCGACAAAATGGAAACCGAGGAGCTGCCCGAACAGCTTCATTTCCAGGGGCGCATCCGCATCCCGGAGCCGCCGCGCTGCGGCGCCGAGGTCTGCGCGGTCGAAAACGTCTCGCATTCCTACGACGGCGCGCGGTTCGTCTTCCGCGACGTCTCGTTCGCCATCAACAACGGCGACAAGCTCGGCATCGTGGGCTACAACGGCATGGGCAAGACCACGCTGCTCCGCATCATCGCCGGCACGCTCGCACCCACCGCCGGACGCGCCCGCCTCGGCCACAACGTCGTGATCGGCTACCAGGCGCAGGAATTCGCCGAACTCCTGCCCGCCGAGGAGGCCGCCTACGACGTCGTGAAGCACGCCGCGCCCGGCGACACCCCGCCGTCGCGCATCCGCGAGATCCTCGGCGCGTTCGGATTCTCCGGCGACGACGCCATGAAGCAGTGCAAGGTGCTGTCCGGCGGCGAGAAGATCCGCCTGTGCTTCGCACGCATCTTCGTGAACCCGCCGAACCTGCTCATCCTCGACGAACCCACCACGCACCTCGACATCGCCGCGCGCGAGGCGCTTCAGGACGCGCTGGTCGACTACAAGGGCACGGTCTGCTTCGTCAGCCACGACCTCGAATTCATCCGCGGCACCGCCACCAGCATCCTCGAAATGCGCCACGACCGCGTGAAACGCTTCTTCGGCAACTTCGACTACTACAAGGAAAAACTCGCGGAGGAGGAAGCCTCAAACGCGCCCGCCGCAAGTTCCCAGCAGAAATCAAATGCGAACGCCGCGTCCGGTTCATCGGCGAATTCCGGTTCGACTGCCCAGCCACAGCAGACTCAAACCGTCGGCAAGGACCGCCGCCGCGAGAAGGCCGCCAGACGCAATGCCCTGCTCCCCGAAAAACGCCGCATCGAACGCGGCCTGGCAAAGTGCGAGAAGATCATCGAGGACGCCGAAAACGAGAAGGCGGAGATCGACAAACAGCTCATGGAAGCCACGCCGCAGACCGATTTCGCCGCCCTCCAGAAACGCCGCAAGGCCCTCGACTACGACATCGCCGAGGCCACCGTCGAATGGGAACGCCTCGCCTCCGAGCACGAAGATTTCATGAAGAAATACAACGAGGAAGACTGACGTCTTCACTGCAGCAATGCGCGGCTCAGTTCGTGCATAGGACTGGCATCGTCGACGTTAGCTCCGCGCCCCCCCGTGATAAATAGGACATATAGGACATCTACGTCCTATTCACTAATCCCAACCAGCCCCCTGACACATCCCGCATACCCATGCCGTTCGCGCTTCGCTTCGCAACGGCACGACTCCGCTCGCGCATAGGACTGGCATCGTCGACGTTAACTCCGCGCCCCGTGATAAATTAGGACATATAGGACATATACGCCCTATTCACTAATCCCAACCAGCCCCCCTGACTCTCCCCATTTCTTCTTGCCCTGCGCGCCCCGCGGTAAAAGGAGAATCGGTACCGCAATCTAAATCCCTCCGCCGTTCGCGCCTCGCGGTATATATTTTATCGAATTCGCACCAGCGAGTTCACCGAGGCGCGCGGATGCGCGCCCCAGCGAAGCGGCAACTTTATTCGTTGTCCTTCTGTTTGTCCTGATACCACAGGAAATGATCTATTTTCCGCCTGATATTGGGAATATCCTGTAATTCATGAACAGCAATTAATGTGTCAATAATTCTTTTGTATTCAAGATAGTTTCGAGTATTTCTACAACCGGAAATATATGTTGACCTGACATTTAGATAAAAAGGGATCGTCTTTGCGACGATATTGTCATAGATCGAATAGTCATCTCTTCCATAGCAGATTGTGTTATGGTAACAGCAATACTTTGTCGCAAAGGAGAACAAATTGACGGTTTCAAACCCTGCAATCATTTCCACTGCTTCCGGGTGTCCGTCATGAATCATTTGATCCAACTCAGCCCCATGTGCCACGATTTTGTCGGCCAATGAAAAAACAGAGGACCCCTTTTTCCCATACATTTTGAGGTTCGTAGAGTTCGTGTAATCTATCAACAGTATTTTATGAATCACTATGTCCCGAACTTTATTTGCATGATGCTTTTCTGCCCCCAAATAAAGGTCTAATTCCTTCCCATATTTTTTATATTTGGGGTCACGTTGAACAGAGTCCTCAACCTCATCAATTAGATTCGGTGTCGCGGCCCGATATCCATTGTCCTCCGGATTCTTCCGTGTCCATTCATGATTGATTAACAGACTATCTTTAAATATGTAATTTTTCGGCATACTTATTTCTCCTGTTTTTTTGCATCGTCTTTCAAATGCTTCAATTGTTTGCTGGCGTCATGACTCGCAGCGACTCCCCCCACACCCAAGAAGATACAAATAACAGAAATTATTAAATTTACGGGGAGCAGACAAAAACCGATAATCAAAAATAGAACCCCCAAACAACCACAGATATTACTCTCCGTATGTTTTTCACTTATTTTTTTCTGCATCTCATTTTTTAACTCTTTTTCTTTCTTCTGTTCCTCTTGTTCCTCCTCCTGTTTGTGTTTCAGCACTTCAAGCAGTTTTTTCCTTTGCAGGTCTTTAATCTTTTCAATGGTCTGCTCTGCTTCCGGAGAATCAATATTACCCATGATTTGAAGAACGGTATCTGCATAATCATAATTCTTTTGAATAAGTTCAACACAAAATCTGCAAAATGCTTCGAATTCATCCTCGGTAGGCCCCACAATGCTTATATCTTGCCATTCTTTACTCTGTATGACTGTTTCATCCAATTTATAAAACAAAAACAACATGCTTTGAAACAGGGAAATAGATTCCATGAAACCGCTATTGGGAAAAGACTCCCAAAACCATTTTAGATTTGCAACGGAGATATAAAAACTATCAATACGTTTTTGCAGGGAAAAGATCTCATCCGTATTCAACGACCAATCCGGCATTTCCTTGGATGCTTTTTGCCTTTCCGTAAGCAGTCGTTTAAATAAATGCAACTCATCAAATGATCGTATGTTTTGTTTTGCACCAAACAAATCCATCCGCAATTGTTCAAGTTCCTTAATTTTAAGATAAAGGGACAATTCTTTGCTAAAATCGCGGGATATAATCGTTTCTTCTTTCTTCAAGGCCGCTTTTGTTTGTGTGTATAATTTACGATATTGCAGGTCTTCTATCGCGGCATGTACGATCATTTCAAATTCTGCATTTGTTTCATAGAAAAGCAGAATTCGTTCTATGGCAGTATTTTGTTTTTCCAAATCATCTATTTGACATGAAACATCATACAGTTTGAGTTGCTGTTGTTTTGAAAATTCTTTGGCTTCTCGTTCTTGCTTCGCCAATTCTTCCATTTTTGCTCTATGCAGATCATTTGCTTCTTTTTCCGCTCTTGCTAATTCCTCCATTTTTGCTCTATGCAGATCATTTGCCTCCCGATCAAGTTTTGCCTGCAATGCCTGTTCTTTTTTTGCACGGGCGACTTCTTCCGCAGCATCAGCACTACGTTTTGCGGCATCTGCGTTTCGCTTTAACTGAACATTACGGTTGTGTTTTTGCCAAAAGTCCATGGCATCGAAATCAGATTCTTTTTTTGAACTCATCTTTTACCTCGCTATGTTCTTTGTGTGGAAGATACGATTTTATGCGCGAGGAAACGGCCGGTTCAGATTGCAAATATCAAGTTCAAATTCTTGACGGTTGAGTACAAAAAAGCCGGACGAATCCCCGTACGTCACACATGTAGGTCCCGCCAAGAACCCGCCCTGAAAACGACAGAGATACGCCCAGCAAGACATAAAGACACAATGGTCCTTGCTGGTGTATTTCGCTTCAGGGCAAAAATGTTTGAAACTTGGCGGTTTTACATGTGTTTTTGCAGAAATAACCGATGTAATGAGCTTGGAACCAGATTCCTGAAGAACAGGAAAACGACTCCTAAAAACAATTTACACGCGAACGGAGAAAAATCAAACATTTTTTCTGATTTTTTTATCTTTTTCCTGTTCTTGGAGAGAAAATAAGGACGCGTTGCGTCCACGCTTCGCTGGGGGCGGCTCCGCCGCCGTGGTGCCCTCGCTCACGCTCGATATATTTAGGTTACCGCGAGACGCGCACCGCAGAGTTTTTTTGGAACGATGGTGCATTCCGCCGCCGTGGTGGCCTCGCTCACGCTCGGCGACAGATTCATTCCTCCGCGAGGCGCGAAACAAAAATACAACTACTTTCAATCAAGTTGCATACTTTCGAACAAACTGAATGAATATGGATTGCTTCACTTTGGGGGCGGCTCTGCCGCCTCGGTGAACTCGTTTGTACGAGTTCGACAGATTACTTGACCGCGGGACGCGAGGGCAGAGAAAAACCTAACGTTCGGTTTTCTATTTCTACGGGGCAGCGCGAGGATTCTTCCGAAAATCAGGCACCTTTTTCATCGTTGACGGGGGGATTCTTCCGAGGAGCAGGCACCTTTTTCATCATTGGCGGGGTGTTTTTCCCGGATCACTGCGCTGTTTTTTCCCGATTATGGATTTGAAAATCGGGTTCGGCGTGTGATTGTATTCGCAGCTTTTCACCCCCCCTTCACCTCAGACACGATTCCGGGGATCCGCTCTCTCATTCCGGGCACCATGTACGGAGTTCACACATCCACTTCAGGTGCGGTTCCGGGGATCCGCTCCCACATTTTCAGTTGAGATTCCAAGGTCCCGCTCCATCTTTTTCAGGCACGATTCCGGGGATCCGCTCCCCCATTTTCTGACGCGGCCCCGGGGATCCGCCCCTCACTACAGCACCCATTCAAGGAGTCCAGTATGCCCGGAAAAAGTCCATTTCTGCAACTTCCGCACAAAAAAAAGAACACAGCGCCATCAAGGCGATGCGGTCTTTTTCCCCAAAAAACAAAATTCTTTCATATTTTCGAGAAAAAAACATTTGCATTGTGGGACATTCCCTATTATATTTTCGAAAAAGCAATTCAAAACACCTGTTTTGACACCATCTGAACAGGGAATGACACATATAAAGGAATCCCTCTATGCCTCAAGATCTCCAGAATCCAGCCCAGGTCATCAAGTATGAAGGCGATAACCAGACCTTCATATGGAAACATCCCGCAGAAGACTTTTTCAGCGGCACCCAACTGATCGTCCACGAATCGCAGGAAGCCGTTTTCTTTATGAACGGCCAGGCGCTTGATTCCTTCGGCGCGGGACGGTACACCATGGAAACCCAGAACATCCCGATGGTGTCGAAGTTTCTCCACCGCGTCACCGGCGACACGACTCCTTTCCACTGCGAAATCTACTTCATCAACAAGACCGAGCAGATGGCGATCAAGTGGGGAACGGACACGAAAATGGAATACGTGGAGCCGACATTCGGCTTCCCGATCCAGATCGGCGCCTGCGGAGAAATGAACCTGCGGATCGAGGACGGACGCAAACTCCTGATCAAAGTCGTCGGAACCGAACACGGTATCACACAGCAGGCGCTTGTTCAGAAAATGCGCGCATTCCTGATGACCAAGGTCAAGCCGTATATCGTAACGTTGATCCGCGAGAAAGCCATCAACATTTTCCAGATCGACGAACATCTGGAGGAAATGTCGCATGTCCTGCACAAACGCCTTCTTCAGGATTTCCTGGATTACGGCGTGTCGATGGAGCGGTTCTTCGTTACGACGATCCTGAAGCCGGAAGACGACAAGAACTATCGCCGATTCAAGGAAATCCATTTCCGTCAGTATGCAGACATCGCCGAGGCGAAACTCCGCCAGCAGGTCGGCGTGATCGACCAGCAGACCGCCGCACAACGCATGGTCATCGAAGCACAGGGACTGGCGCAGAAACGCAGTCTGGAAGGCTACACCTATCAGGATGAACGCGGCTTCGATGTCGCCGAACGCATCGCATCAAACGAGGCCGTCGGGCAGTTCACCAACATGGGCGTCGGCCTCGGAATGATCACGGGCATCGGAAACAGCGTCGGCACGACCGTCGGCGGCATGATGTCGAACACCGTGCAAAACGCCATGTCGCCCGGCTCGCAGCCACGGCAGGCCGCGCCGCAGGAAAACGCTCCGCAGGCTGCCGCTTGCGCAAAGTGCGGATCGCAGCTCCCGGAGAATGCGAAATTCTGTCTGAACTGCGGCGAAAAAGTCCCGTCGAAGGCAGCAAGCGCTTCGGTCGCCTGCCCGAAATGCGGCGCCCAGCTCCCGCCTGGCGCAAAATTCTGCCTCGAATGCGGGTCGCCTCTCCTCCTGAAATGCCCGAACTGCGGAAAAGAATTGCAGGCCGGCGCGAAATTCTGCCTTGAATGCGGAACCAAAATCTAACCTGTTTATGGAAGGATAACACAATATGAATTCCCATCAAATACGATCGATTGTCGCCGCATTTGTCGCCATCCTGGTCCTGACTGCGCTTCTCCTCCTCATTCCGAAAACCCCGCTTGTTATCGCCGGATATCTTTTCTCCGTCCTTGGCATCATAGAGTTTTTCGGCTCGCTCGTCTACCTCGCCGGCAGCACGAAAAAAGACTACCTCGTCAACACTTCGTTCCCCTACACCACACGCGGATATGCCAGTGCGGCGTTATTCTTCTCCATTCTGGTTGCCGCCCTGGAGTATTTCGACGTATGGACGATGAAAACAGGTTGGTTTATCTTTATTCAGATCCTCTTCGTCGCGGGGTTGATCGTCATGCTTCTCATGCTCAGTTCGGGCAAGGAGCTGATCGAAAACGTCGGCGACAATGTCGCGGTCAAGTATTCGAACTGGAAGCTTCTTCTGGCCGATGTCGAGGCCGTTCTTGCAAAGACCGCACCGGAATCCGGAAAGGACGTCTCCGCCGTCCGCGACGCCGTCAAATATGCCGATCCCATGAGCCATCCGGCGCTGGACGGGCTCGAACAGGAAATTCGCGGCAGCATCGCGCGGCTCGCGAAGCTTGCCGAGGAGAAGAAAGCCTCTGAAATCACCGCGTTGTGCGTGCAGATCCAGAACCAGATCAAAGACAGGGCGAGTCGGCTTAAATCTTTGAAATAACCCTCCTGTTCAGGAGTTTTCTCATGGCAAACATTCAATGCAAAATGTGCGGCGGCGTCAACGAAATACAGGACGGCGTCACCTCCGGCGTCTGCCAGTACTGCGGCAGCCTGACCACGTTCCCGAAGTTCAGCGACGAGCAGACGGAACACCTCTACAGCCGTGCCGAGCATTTCCGGCAGAAAAACGACTTCGACAAAGCCGTTTCGACCTACGAATCCATCCTGAACCGCAACAGCGAGGACCCGGAAGCATATTGGGGATTGGTGATCTCCCGCTACGGCATCGAATACGTTGAAGACCCGGCGACGCACGAACGCATTCCGACCTGCCATCGTGTCCAGTACGAATCCATCCTCGCCGACTCGGATTATCAGAATGCGCTGAAGTATGCTTCGGGAAGCGACCGTGACATCTACGAGATAGAAGCAAATCGCATTGCGGAAATTCAGAAGGGCATCCTCCGAATCTCTGCTCAAGAGAAGCCTTATGACGTGTTCATTTGCTACAAGGAAACGACCGAGGGCGGCACACGCACGAAGGATTCAACGCTCGCACAAGACATCTATTATCAGCTCACAAACCAGGGATTGAAAGTCTTTTTCTCTCGCATCACGCTGGAGGATAAGCTTGGTCAGCAGTACGAGCCGTATATTTTCGCAGCATTGAATTCAGCCAAGGTCATGCTTGTAATCGGGTCGAAGAAAGAATACTTCGAGGCGGTCTGGGTGAAAAACGAGTGGAGTCGTTTCCTTGCGCTGATGAAGAAAGACCGCTCAAAGCTCCTGATTCCATGTTACCGGGATATGGACGCCTACGATATCCCGGAGGAGCTCTCCATGTTCCAGAGTCAGGACATGAGCAAGATCGGATTAATCCAGGACATCCTGCGCGGCATCATGAAGGTCGTGAATGCAGGCAAACAGGCCGCACAGTCCGCCGCATCCTCCGCGGCCTCGCCTTCCGGCGCCGTCGCGGAATCCGCAAAGCTCATGAAGCGCATCTCCGTGCTTCTGGAGCAGCAGGACTGGCA
>JAFXYP010000044.1 GCA_017541665.1 Lentisphaeria bacterium
GGCCGCGGCCAGGAGACGTTCGGCGAGGACCCGTACCTCACCGGCGAATTCGGTGTCGCTATCGTCCGCGGGCTCCAGGGCGACGACCCGAAATACCTGAAGCTCGCCGCCTGCGCGAAGCATTTCTGGGGGCACAGCGGACCCGAAGCCGAACGCCACCAGTTCGACGCGAAGATCAGCAAGCGGGACGCGACCCAGACCTATCTGCCCGCGTTCAAAAAGCTCGTGACCGAGGCGAAAGTCGAATCCGTCATGGGCGCTTACAACCGCACGAACGGTCAGGTATGCTGCGGCAGCGCGAAGTACATCAGGGAACTCCTCCGTAAAAAATGGGGCTTCAAAGGCCATTTCGTCTCCGACTGCTGGGCCATCATGGACTTCCATAAGAACCACAAGGTCACCCCGGATCAGACCTCCTCCGCCGCCTACGCGCTGAAAAACGGCTGCAACCTCAACTGCGGCTGCTCCTTCGAAAAGCTCCTCGACGCGTACGAAAAGAAAATGATCGCCGAGGCCGACCTCGACGACGCCCTGCGCCATGTGCTGATGACGCGTATGAAACTCGGCTGCTTCGACCGCAACGAGCTCGTGCCGCTGGCAAAGACTCCGATCTCGAAGGTGCATTGCGCCGAACACCGCGCCATCGCGCTTGAGGCCGCACGCAAATCCGTCGTGCTCCTCAAAAACGACGGCATTCTCCCGCTCAAGCCCACGCAGAAACTGAACCTGGCCGGCCCGAATCTGGCCAGCCTCCCCGCGCTCTGGGGCAACTACAACGGATTCTCCGACACCATGACCACCGTCCTGGAGGGAATCGTCGCAAACGCCGATCCCGCCACCAGCTTCGAACCGCGCAAAGGCATACCGCTGAACGGTCCCGCGGTCGACCACTCCAATGAAATGTGGTTCTACGACAGGAAGGGGCCGGTCGTCTTCGTGGCCGGCCTCGACGAATCCATCGAGGGCGAGGAAGGCGACGGCAACGAACGCAATACCATCAAGTTGCCGGATTCCCAGCGCGCCCTCCTCTCCGCGCTCTACAAGGAAGGCTATAAGGTCGTGCTCGTTGTCATGGCGGGCTCCCCGGTCGATCTCCGCGAAGACGTGAAGAAGGCGTCCGCCATCGTGTACGCCTCCTACCCCGGCGAAGCGGGCGGCACGGCCATCGCCGAAGTCCTCTTCGGCAAGACCTGCCCCTCCGGGCGGCTCCCGTTCACCATCCCGCTGAATCCCGCGAAGCTCCCGGATTACCACGACTACTCCATGGCGAACCGCACGTACCGCTACATGAAGAACAACATCCTCTTCCCGTTCGGAGCCGGTCTCAGCTACACGGAGTTCCGATACTCCAACGCCCGCGTCGCCGGTTCCCTCGCGAAGAAAGGCCGCGTAACCGTCTCCGCGAACGTCACGAACGTCGGCGGCCGGGCGGGCGACGAGGTCGTCCAGCTCTACATCAGCCACACGAAGCCCGGCGTGGAAGCCCCTCTCGTCGAGCTCAAGGGATTCCAGCGCATCCACCTCGAAAAAGGCGGGACCGCCCGCGTCTCCATCGAAGTCCCCGCCGAGGCGTTCCGGCTCGTCGACGCGCAGGGTCGCTGGTTCATGCCGAAGGACGACGTCGAGGTCTTCTTCGGGCACGACAGCCGCACCCTGGCGTCGAAGGTCCTCACGGTCAAGCTCGCGAAATGACTCAATCTCGAGCCCGGCTCCACGAGATCGAGGCAAAAACAAAAACATAAAACTCCGTCCCCGCGTGAAAACCGCGGGGGCTTTTTTTGAACATAAAATATCATTCGCGCTTGCATTTCGCGCGCAGGTGTTCTATATTTACATGCTGTATTTGATCGAAAAACCCCGTCAGAAATGGAGAAACACGACATCATGGACTACGATTTCACCGCCATCGAAGCGAAATGGCAGAAATACTGGGACGAACACCAGACGTTTCAGGTCAAGGAAGACCCCGCGAAGAAAAAACTCTATGTCCTGGACATGTTCCCCTACCCGAGCGGCGCCGGACTCCACGTCGGCCACCCGGAGGGCTACACCGCCACGGACATCTATTCGCGCTTCAAGCGCATGAACGGATTCAACGTCCTGCA
This sequence comes from Lentisphaeria bacterium, assembly GCA_017541665.1. Taxonomy (GTDB): domain Bacteria; phylum Verrucomicrobiota; class Lentisphaeria; order Victivallales; family UBA1829; genus UBA1732. Next base: position 2,106 of record JAFXYP010000044.1, read on the forward strand.
CCCGATGGGCTGGGACGCCTTCGGACTCCCCGCCGAACAGTTCGCGATCGAGACCGGCACGCACCCGTCCGTCACGACCGCGAAGAACGTGGCGAACTTCAAGCGCCAGATCAAGTCGCTGGGCTTCAGCTACGACTGGAGCCGCGAGATCAACACCACGGACCCGAAGTATTTCCGCTGGACCCAGTGGATCTTCCTCCAGCTCTACAAGAAGGGGCTCGCCTACATCGACGAGGTCCCCGTGAACTGGTGTCCCGCGCTCGGCACCGTGCTCGCGAACGAAGAGGTCATCGACGGCCGCAGCGAACGCGGCAACCATCCGGTCATCCGCCGCCCCATGAAGCAGTGGGTCCTGAAGATCACCGCCTACGCGGAACGCCTCCTCGCAGACCTCGACGGCCTCGACTGGCCGGAAGGAATCAAGGAAATGCAGCGCAACTGGATCGGCCGCAGCGAAGGCGCCGAGGTCGTGTTCCAGCTCGACGGACATCCCGGCAAATCCCTGACCGTGTTCACCACGCGCCCCGACACCCTCTTCGGCGCGACCTACATGGTCCTCTGCCCGGAACACGCCCTCGTCGACGAGATCACCACGCCCGAACACGCCGGGGAAGTCGCCGCATACAAGAAGCGCACCGCCTCCATGAGCGACCTCGAGCGCACCGGGCTCAACAACGAGAAGACCGGCGCGTTCACCGGAGCATACGCCATCGACCCGGTCAACGGCGCGCGCATCCCGATCTGGATCTCCGACTACGTGCTCGCCTCCTACGGCACGGGCGCGATCATGGCCGTCCCCGCCCACGACGACCGCGACTTCGCGTTCGCACAGAAATTCAATATCCCGGTCATCTGCGTGATCCGTCCCGACGAGGCCGCCGCCGCAAAGGACAAGGTCGACATCGACGGCGTGCTCGCCGGCAAGGTCTGCTGGATCGGCGACGGCCCGCTCATGAACTCCGCGAATGCCGACGGGCTCGACCTCAACGGCCTGCATGTGAACGACGCCAAGAAGCGCATCATCGACTGGCTGGAGTCGAAGGGCATCGGCAGGCGCACCGTGAACTACAAGCTCCGCGACTGGCTCTTCAGCCGCCAGCGCTACTGGGGCGAGCCCTTCCCCATCATCATCATGGACAGCGGCGAGATCCGCATGATCCCCGAGGACGAACTCCCGCTCACGCTCCCGGAAATGAAGGACTTCAAGCCCTCCGGCAACGGCGAATCTCCGCTCGCGAACGCCACCGGCTGGGTGGACTACGTGGACCCGAAGACCGGCGAACACGGCCGCCGCGAGACCAACACCATGCCCCAGTGGGCAGGTTCCTGCTGGTACTACCTCCGCTACATCGACCCGCACAACGACCGGGCGTTCATCGACCCGGCGAAGGAAAAATACTGGATGCCGGTCGATCTCTACGTCGGTGGCGCGGAACACGCCGTCCTGCACCTGCTTTACGCTCGTTTCTGGCACAAGGTCCTCTACGATCTGGGGCTCGTTTCCACCAAGGAGCCGTTCCAGAAGCTCGTCAACCAGGGCATGATCCTCGGCACGTCCTACAAGGACGCCCGCGGCGCACTGGTCCCGACCAACCTCGTCGACCTCACCGGGCCGGAGCCGAAGCACAAGGAGACCGGAGAAAAGCTCGTCGAATTCCCCGCCAAGATGTCGAAATCGCTCCGCAACGTCGTCAACCCGGACGACGTCGTCCGCGAATACGGCGCCGACAGCATGCGCCTCTATGAGATGTTCATGGGGCCGCTGGAGGCCGTCAAGCCGTGGAACACCCGCGGCGTCGAAGGCGTCTTCCGCTTCCTCAAGCGCTCCTGGCGCATGATCATGCAGACCCCGGTCGTGGACGAACCCGTCCCCGCCAATCTCCGCCGTCTGCTCCATGCCACGATCAAGAAGGTCACCGATGACACGGACACCCTCAACTTCAACACGGCGATCAGCCAGATGATGATCTTCCTCAACGACTTCTCCAAGCTCGAAAAGATGCCGCGCGAAGCCGCCGAGACCTATGTCCGGCTGCTCGCCCCCTACGCTCCGCACATCGCGGAGGAGATGTGGGAAGGACTCGGGAAACAGGCGCCCGTTTCGCTCGCCCAGTGGCCCGCCGTCGACGAAGCCCACCTGCAGATCGAGGAACACGAAATCCTCGTGCAGATTTGCGGCAAGCCGAAAGTCCGCATCATGATGCCCGCATCTTTCTCTGCCGGGGAGATGCAGAAGAAGGCGCTGGAGGATCCCGCCGTCGCGGACGCGCTCGCGGGAAAGACCGTCGTGAAGGTCATCGCCGTCCCGGGCCGTCTCGTCAACATCGTAGCGAGGTGAACCCATGCCGCACGACCAGGATTACATTGAAATTTTCGAACAGTACGGGCCGGTCTGCATCGACCTCGGGCCCGGCGTCATGAACGACCTTTCCGCCGAATTCCTGCTTTCCGCGGAGAAACCGGTCGTCACCTTCGTGATCGGCGGGAAATCCATCACGAAGTCCGGTGCACGGGCCGACCTGACGAGCATGATGCTCCATTACGACTTCGAGTCCCGCATCGTGTGCGACATCCCCGCCGAACCCGACCTGGACGACGTCGCGCGCATCCGCGAGGCGATCGCACAGAGCGCATCCACCGAAGTCGTCGCCATCGGCGGCGGCAGCGTGCTTGACGCGGCCAAGGCCGCCTGGGCGGCCCACCAGAGCGGACTCGACGTCTCCGACCTCTTCGGCTCCGGGAAGATCTCCGAAAAGTTCCCCGGAAAGGAATTCAAGCGCATCATCGCCATCCCGACCACGGCCGGGACCGGCTCCGAAGTCACTCCGTATGCGAACATCGTCGACCGCGCAGCGGGCGTCAAACGCCTTATCGCGGACAAGCAGGTCATCCCGCGCATGGCGCTCATCGACCCGTACTACGGCCGCTCCATGCCGGAAAGCCTCACCGCCGCGACCGCGCTCGACGCGCTCACGCACAACATCGAGTCCCTGCTGAACATCAGCGCACCGGAAACGAAGTTCGCCAGGAACGATCTGGCGGTCTACGGCGCCAGCCTCATCAGGGACAACCTCCCCCTCGTCTTCCGCGACCCGAACGACGTCAACGCCCGCGAACGCCTCTGCGCCGCCGCGACCATCGGCGGCATGCAGATCGCCGAACGCCCGACCTCGCTCCCGCACCTCGCCAGCTTCTCGTTTTACGGCCGGATCCCGCATGGGATCGCCGCTGCCATGCTCCTGCCCCCGTTCTGGCGTTACTACCTCGGGAAAAAGGCCGTCGCGGAACGCACCATGCTGCTCGCGGAGGTCTTCCCCGGAAAGACGCCGGAGGAGATCGTGGACGCCGTGGCGGCCTTCATTGCGGAATATGCCGGAGTGTCCTCGCTTTCCGCCCTACCCTGCTTCGACGCCGCCATGGTGGACAAGATCGCGTCCGACGCGGGAAAGAACCCCATGAAACTCGCCTCGGCGCCGCGCCCGGTCGCCCTGGAAAACGCCGCCGGGATCATCTCCGGAATCCTGAAGAAGGAACTCTGACCATGAAAATCGTGTTCGCGCCCGACAAGTTCAAGATGTGCATGAAAAGCGCCACGGTCTGCCGTGTGCTCCATAAGGCTTTCCGCACCGTCTTCCCGGACGCCGAACTCGTTTCCGTGCCCGTTTCCGACGGCGGCGAAGGCATGACGCGCGCGCTCGCGAACGCCCTCCACGGCGAAGTCCACACCGTCAGGGTCACCGGGCCGGACGGCGTGCCCGTCCAAGCGGAATTCGCGCTCATCAACAACGGCCTGACCGCCGTCTTCGAAATGGCATCCGCCAGCGGGCTCTACCTCGTGGAACCGCTGAAGCGCGACCCGATGACCGCCACGACCTACGGCACGGGCGAAGTCATCCGCGCCATCCTGGACCTCGGCGTCCGCGACATTCTCATCGGCCTCGGCGGATCCGCCACGGTCGACGGCGGCGCGGGCATGGCGCAGGCGCTCGGCTACAGCCTGCTCGACCCGCGCGGACGCGAAATCCCCTGGGGCGGCGGTTCGCTCCACATGCTCTCCCGCATCGCCATCGCGGGCGCCGACCCGCGGCTTCAGGAGACGCGCATCACGACCGCATGCGACGTCCGCAACCCGCTGTCCGGCCCGTTCGGCGCGGCGCAGGTTTTCGGCCCACAGAAGGGCGCCACGCCCGATATGGTCGCAAAACTCGACCACAATCTCCGCCACCTCTTCACCGTCTGGGAACGCCATTCCATGCTTCTGCCGAAGGAAATGCCCGGCGACGGCGCGGCCGGCGGACTCGGCGCGGGTCTCCGCGCGTTCTGCGGCGCACAGCCGAAATCCGGCGCGCAGCTCATCCTCGACGCCATTTCGTTCCGCAGCCGGATCGCGGACGCGGACCTCGTCGTGACCGGAGAAGGCCGCACCGACGCCCAGACAGCCGACGGCAAGCTCTGTTTCGCAGTCGCGCAGGCGGCGCACGGCGCGGGGATCCCCGTCCTGCTGCTGTCCGGCGCGGTCGAGGGCACCCCGGAGGAACTCGGCAAGACCTACGATTTCATTTTCAGCACGTCCACCGGCCGCCGCACGCTCGAAGAAGCCATGGCCGCCGCCGCGGACGACCTTTACTTCACGGCGGTCAACGCCGCCAGGCTTTTTAAGCACGGCTTCCCCTCATGAACACGACTTCTCCCGAACCGGGCCGCACCGGCATGATCCTGATCCTCTCCGGCCCCAGCGGCTCCGGCAAATCCTCCATCTACAAGGCCGCTCTCGGCGGCATCGGCGGCATCGAATTCTCCGTGTCCTGCACCACGCGTCGGCCGCGACCCGGCGAGGTCGACGGGCGCGATTATTACTTCATCACCCGTGAGAAATTCGACTCCCTCGTCGCGGAAAACGCGTTCGCGGAACACGCCGAGGTACACGGCAACTGCTACGGCACGCTCAAGTCCGAACTCCTCGACCGCGTCCGGCGCGGGATCGACGTCCTGCTCGACATCGACGTCCAGGGCGCGGCACAGCTCCGCAGGCTCTGCTCCGACTCCTCCGAGTTCTGCAATGCCTGCGAGTTCATTTTCATCATGCCGCCGTCCTTCGAGGAGCTCGAACGCCGCCTCCGCGCACGCGGCACCGAGACCGAGGAATCCATTCTCCGCCGCCTCTCCAACGCGAAGGGCGAAATGGAGCACGCAGGCGAATACGACCATATCATCGTGAACGACGACCTCGCGCGGGCGGCGCAGGAATTCACGGACCTCATCCTCGGCCTGCGCAACCACCCGAAACGCAGACGCACCGTCTGACAAACAGCAACCACGGAGCACGCACATGAACGGCAAAAACATCATCCTCGGCGTCACGGGCGGCATCGCCGTCTACAAGGCCGCCGACCTCTGTTCCAAACTCGTTTCCGAAGGATTCGACGTGCGCGTCGTCATGACCGCCAACGCGCTCCGGCTCATCTCCGACCGGATCTTCCTCACCCTCTCGAAGCATCCCGTCCTGACCGACCTTTTCTCCGGCCTCCAGCCGCGCCCGGAGCACGTCGACATGGCAGAATGGGCCGACCTGCTCGTCGTCGCCCCCTGCACGGCCAACTTCATCGGCAAGTTCGCCTCCGGCATCGCCGACGACGCCCTCACCACCGCCGCGCTGACCTTCCGCGGGCCCGTCCTCCTCGCGCCCGCCATGAACGAAAACATGTGGAACAGCCCGATTGTGCAGGACAACCTCGCGAAGCTCGTGCAGAAGCTCGGCGTCCGCACCGTCGGCCCCGACACCGGCCGCCTCGCCTGCGGCACGTCCGGCAAGGGGCGCATGGCCGAGCCCGCCGACATCCTCGAAGCCGTTCAGAAGACCGTCTCCGCATGAACCTGCTGATCGTCGAGGAGCGCGACCTCTCGCCCGAACGCGAATTCACGGTCGGCGGCGACCACGCCGAACACATCTTCTGCATCCTGCACGCGAAGCCAGGCGACACCGTCCGCGCAGGCGTCCTCGGCGGCGGCATCGGCACGGCACGCATCCTCGAGACCACGCGGCATTCCGCCCGGCTCCGCCTGGAGGACGCCTCCAATCCGCCGCCCCCGCCCTCGAACATCCTCCCCGTCATCGCCCTGCCCCGTCCGCAAAGCTTCAAGAAGACGCTGCACTTCATCGCCTCGTCCGGCATCCGCCGCGCGGTCTTCTTCCACGCCGCGAAAACCGAAAAAAGCTACTGGACCAGCTCGTGCATGGCGCCGGACGCCATCCGGTCCGTGCTCATCGAAGGGCTCGAACAGGGCTGTACGACCGTCCTGCCGGAACTGACGTTCGTACGCTCTCTCCGCGAGTTTTTCGCCTCGGGACTCTCCGCCCGCCTCACGGACGGCGCGACCGCATTCATCGCACATCCCGTCGACGCTGCGCCCTGCCCCGTCGCCCTCCCCGGAAATATCGTCCTCGCCATCGGCCCGGAAGGCGGATTCACGCCGGACGAAGTCGCCGCGTTCCGCGCCAACGGCTATGCGCCCGTCACGTTCGGCCCCCACATCCTCCGCGTCGAATTCGCGCTGGCGTTCCTCGCCGGTCGCCTCGCATCCGGAGGCCCGGCACGATGAATAAAAAGGGTTCCTCCTCCCCCGCTGCTCCCGGTGCAACACCCACCGCAGCCGATCTCGAACGCGCCATGTTCGCGCAGGCGAACCCCGCCGACGCGGAAATCCTCATGCGCTTCTTCAAGACCGGACCCGGCCAGTACGGCGAAGGCGACCGCTTCCTCGGCTGCAAAAACCCGGTGACCCGCCGCACGGCGAAGGCGTTCCGGGATATCTCCGTCCGGGAGGCCGTCCGCGCCGCGCAGTCCCCATGGCACGAAGTCCGCCTCTGCGCCCTTCTCATTTTACTGGACAAATATCAGTCGAAAAAAACGGACGAATCGGAGCGCGCCGCCATTTTCGAAGAATATGCAGACCTTGCACGGCGCGGGTTCGTCAACAACTGGGACCTGGTCGACCTGACCGCTCCCGGCATCACCGGGGCCTATGCGTATGCGCACGGCGTGGAAATATTGGAAGGCTTCGCCTCGTCCGGCAGACTCTGGGAGGAACGCATCGCCGTCCTCTCCATGTTCCCGTTCATCCGCGCGGAACGGCTGGAAGAACCGTTCCGCATGGTGGACCGTTTCCTGGCACATCCGCACGACCTGATGCACAAGGCGTGCGGTTGGATGCTCCGCGAGATCGGCAAACGCGACCGCGCCGCGTTGACCGCGTATTTGCATGGACACAAAACGGTCATGCCGCGCACCGCGCTCCGGTATGCGATCGAACACTACTCCGAGCAGGAAC
>JAFXYP010000045.1 GCA_017541665.1 Lentisphaeria bacterium
GATGCGCTGCTGGGTCGGATCGATGTCGAGGATGACGGCTTCGACTTCCTCGCCGACCTTCAGGACTTCGTTCGGATGGTTGATCTTGCGGGTCCAGGACATGTCGGAGACGTGGATCATGCCGTCGATGTCGTTTTCGATTTCGACGAACGCGCCGTAGGTGGTCATATTGCGGACCTTGCCCTTGATGTGGCTTCCCGGAGGATACTTCTCGGCGAGGACTTCCCACGGATTGCGGGTCTTCTGGCGGAGGCCGAGGGAGATCTTCTTGTCGGCCTTGTTGACCTCGAGGATGACGGCTTCGACTTCCTCGCCGCTGCTGACGACGTCGCTGGCCTTCGTAATGCGCTTGGTCCAGGACATTTCAGAAACGTGGATGAGGCCTTCGACGCCCTGTTCGATCTCAACGAACGCGCCGTAGGGCATGATGTTGACCACATGGCCCTTGACGGTGGAGCCGACGGGATACTTGGTCTCGACGTCGTCCCACGGATTCGCGGACTTCTGCTTGAGGCCGAGGGAGACGCGCTCCTTGGCGAAGTCGATGTCGAGGACCATGACCTCGATTTCCTGCCCGACTTCGAGCATTTCCTTCGGGTTCGTGATGCGGCCCCAGGACATGTCGGTGATGTGGAGGAGTCCGTCCACGCCGCCGAGGTCGATGAACGCGCCGAAATCGGTGATGTTCTTGACTTTGCCCTTGCGGAGCTCGCCGATCTTCATTTCCTTCAGGAACTGAGCGCGCATATCCTTGCGGGACTCTTCGAGCAGTTCGCGGCGGGAAACGACGATGTTGTGGCGTTCCTGGTTGATCTTGAGGATCTTGAAATCGTATTCCTGGTCGATGAGGTCGTCGATGTTCTTGACGGGGCCGATATCGATCTGGGAGCCGGGGAGGAATGCCTCGACGCCATCGAGGTCGATCAGGATGCCGCCTTTGACTTTCTTCTTCATCTTGCCGCGGATCACGCTGCCTTCGCCGAAGTCGGAGGTGATCTTCTTCCAGGTCTGGATGAAGGCCGCCTTCTGGAGGCTGATTCCGGGCTGGTTCTGTTCGTTTTCGAGTTCCTCGAGATAGACGTCGATCTGGTCGTTGACGTTGACCTCTTCCCAGTTCTTGAACTCGGTATAGGGGATGAAACCTTCGGCCTTCAGACCGATGTCGACCAGTGCGCCGTCCTGGCGCTTCTCGACGATCGTACCGGAGACGATCGAGTCGACCTTGAAATCGGTTTTGGTCTGTCCGCTCAGCAGATCGTCCATCGTAAGTTTGTCATCGATGATGACGTAGCTCTTCTGCACGACGGCTGCATCCTTCTTTGTTTCTTCGCTCATTGTTTGGTTTCCTGGTTTGGTTGTTGGTTTATTGGTTTCCAGTTTGCCCAAAAGCTCGTCCGCTTTTCGGGCTGAAGCATATAATATATCCCGGGACTCGCCTTTTTTCAAGTCGTTTTCATCTTTATTTTCAAAAATGTCGCCTGCGCAGGGCATATGCGCCCGCATGGGTACGGCGAAAGTCCGTTCCGGTCCGCCCCGGCATTTCGCAAAGCCGGACGGCCGCGCATCCATATCCGGGAGCCGTGGCGGATTGTGCGTCCCTGCGAAACACCTCCCGCGAAATCCTTTCTTTCCGGCAAATCTTGCGTTCCTTTCTTGACTTTTTGTTCGGAAAGTAGTACATTGAATAGGGCTCGGACCGTTTCACTGGTTCGTCCCTGCCAGGATTTTTCAGAACGCGGGAGACTTTCGTGAAAGACAAAGATTTAATCGGTTTTATCGCTATCGAACTGTTGCTGGGCGTCGGTGTCGTCTGGGGGCTTATGAGCGGATACAAACTGCTCGGCTACGGGCTGCTGGTCTATTTCGTTATCAACACCCTCGCGCTCCTGTTGAAACTCGCCGGAAACAAAAATGACAAGGACGGCGGCGACCAATGAACATCCGTCTGCTCCGGGCAATTCTGCGCCCTGAAACCTGAATTCCGGACATCGCCTCGCCCGCCCCTCCCTGCTTCCGTTCCCAAACGATCTCTTCGAAAGAGTGTCCCCCCCCATGCAAACTGACAACCGCGAATCGCTCGGTTCCCGCCTCGGATTTCTCCTTCTCACCGCCGGATGCGCCATCGGACTCGGCAATATCTGGCGTTTCCCCTACGTCACCGGCAAATACGGCGGAGCGTGCTTCGTGGCATTCTATCTCTTCTTCCTCGTCGTCATGGGGTTGCCGCTGATGGTCATGGAGCTCGCCATCGGACGCGCCGGCAAACGCACACTGTTCGGTGCGGCGAAGGCGCTGACACACTCGCATCCGGGCGCCTGGCAGGTCCCGGCCGGGATCTTCTGCGCCGGGTGCGCCGTGCTGATGATCTTCTACACGACCGTGACGGGCTGGATGCTCTGCTACATGTTCGACTACCTTTTCGGCGGGCTCTCCGCGCTGGACACCGAGGCGATCGGGAAGCATTTCGGCGACCTCACCGCCAGCCCGTGGAAGAACGTCCTCTTCATGTGCATCACGGTCGCCGCCGGGTCCGCCATCTGCGGCGCGGGGCTGAAGAACGGTGTGGAGCGCATCACGAAGATCCTGATGAGCGGGCTTTTCGTCCTGCTCCTGGTCCTGTGCGTCCGGGCGCTCTTCCTGCCGGGCACGAAGGACGGACTGAAATTCTACCTCATGCCGAGCCTGTCCGCGGTCCGGAAGACCGGGCTTTCCGAAGTGGTGGTCGCCGCCATGGGCCAGGCGTTCTTCACGCTCAGCCTGGGCGTCGGCAGCATCACGATCTTCGGCAGCTACATCGGGCGCGACCATTCGCTGGTGAAGGAATCCCTCATCATCATCATGCTGGACACCGCCGTGGCAGTGCTCGCCGGCATCGTGATCTTTCCCGCATGCAAGTCCTACGGCATTGACGTCTCCTCCGGGCCCGGGCTCGTCTTTCTCTCGCTTCCGGACGTCTTCAACCACCTGATCTGGCCGCGTCTCTGGGGCGCGGTCTTCTTCCTCTTCATGAGCGCGGCGGCGTTCACCACGGTCGTCGCCGTCTTCGAAAACCTGATCGCCTTCATGATCGACGAGCTGCACTTCTCCCGTCCGAAGGCCGCTCTGGTGAATGCCGCCGTGATCGCGGTCTTCTCCCTGCCCTGCGCCCTCGGGTTCAACCTCCTGAGCGGCGTCCACCCGCTCGGCGGCGACTCCACGTTCCTCAACCTGGAGGACTATATCGTGAGCGACATCCTGCTTCCGCTCGGGTCGGTCTTCGTCGTCATCTTCTGCGGAGCCTCCTCGGCATGGGGCTGGCGGAACTTCTTCGAGGAGGCAAACACGGGCAAGGGGTTGAAGCTCCCGCTCTGGACGCGCTGGTACCTCTTCACCCTGCTCCCGCTCGCCATCGTCGCGCTCTTCGTCATCGGCACGATCAAGCGCTGGTGGCCGTGAGCCCTGTCTGCGGCATCGGGGCGGAGAAGAACATGCCGCCCCTGCCCCGTCATCGAACCGGCACAAAAAGCCCCGCCGGGAAGTCGTCAGGAACCTCCGGCGGGGCCGAATGCTTCAATCGTGATTCGAATCGTTCTGCCGGATTCGATTCCGGCGTTTGCAGTCGCTTTTCAGGCGGCTTTCTTCATCAGGACCGAGCGCACGACGCCCTTCGGATCGCGGATGAGCAGCACGGCGATCCAGATCACCAGTGCGATCGTAATCACGGCGAGCCCGAGCAGGGAGTCATTGAGCACGTCGGCGAAAGCCGGTTCGAAGACCTTCGCCCCCTCCTCCGCGTATTCGAACGCCAGGTCCACCAGCCACATGATGGCGGCGCCCCAGAAAAGCCAGCACAGCACGCTGACGTTCATCTCACGGGCTTTGGCGGAGGAATACCAGACAGCGGTGCTGAGGACGGCCGCGATGGCAGTCAGGATGAGACACATGGTTCAGCCCTCCGCTTCGGCGGCGCGGCCGCGTTTCACGATAATCGATGAGGCGATCAGCATCCCGATCCATACGGCGATGATGAGGACGGTCATGGCGGTCCCCACGGTCGCGATCTCGCGCAGGACTTCCGCCGTTTCTCCGTCCTTGACTCCGGTCAGGAACGGGAATTGGAAGATGATTTCGCCGTGCCAGATGTGTTCGAACGCCAGCAGAGCGCATCCGCCGAAGAAAAGTTTTTCGAGCCAGCCGAGCTTCGTGGCCCAGCTGATGGTTCCGGGTTGTTCGACGGTTTTTGCCGCCATGCCACGCCGGACGATCCCGGTCGCGATCGCGGCTGCAAGGGGTGCACTGAAACAAGCCATTTCGACCTCCTGATTGATAGTAAAATGGTCGCATTTCCCATCTCGGGAAACAACGCCTCTTCGTGAGGCGTCCGGATCAAGTTTGCTGCGAGCCGGGAGCGGAATGCTTCTGCATTCCCGACAGAACATTATCTGTCCCGGTTTTTATTGTTATACTATATCACGCCGAGATCAAAAAATCAAGGAATGATTTTTCGTATTTCTTCGACCGCCTGCTGGATCAGATGGCCGAGCGTGAAATCGGATACGCCGACGATCACGTTGTCGCAGTGCTTGAACGGCAGCAGGATGCGTTTCGCGTCGGACTGCGCGACGGCGTTTGCCATCGCGGGGGTGATCTCCCCGCCCAGGGAATCCGCCACGGCAATCCCGAGCGGACCGATGATGATGTCGGCTTTCCTCACGCCCACCAGTACGGCGTTTTCGCCGGTCGCTGCGGTGTCCGCACCGCCTTTCAGCATGGCCGACGTGGCGATGGTGTTCGTGCCGACGGCGGCGAGCTGGACATCGGGAAAGGCCTGTTTGATTTGAATCGCGAGTTGACGGCCTACGCCGCCGCCCTGCCCGTCTATGAGAAGGATTTTCATTGTTTCTCCGGGGGTTGCATCGTTTTGAAACGGCGGATTTTCTGCCGTTTCGTGGAGATAATGTTCCTAATTAAAATAGCCGGACTTCCTTTCTTTTTCAAGTGTGTTTGGGGATTCCGGCATCTTTTGCGGAAGTTTTTCGCTTCACGCTAAGAAACCCGCGTCCTCCGGCATCCAATTCTTGCAAACAACTTTTTGAAACAGCAACTTCTTTCACAGGAAAGGCTCATGCCATGGACAAAACCTCTCTCTTCGCCGTCGTATTCACCGCGGCCATGCTCTGCAGCATCCTCTCCATGCTCGCGAAACTGAACGCCGCCATCGAATCCGCCGCCGCATCATTCCCCTCCGCATTGTGACCGTGCCCGCAACGGAATGCCGCCCGCGCATTCGCCTGAAAACGTTTTTTGCTTTTTTTTTTGCAGAAAGCGCTAAGAAAACGCCTGCGCGTACCGTCCAATATGCAGTAATCAATCCGTTTTCAATCACTTTTTCAACATTTGGAAGGATTCCGAATATGAACAGGATCACGTTTTTCGCAGCGGTCTCCGCGGCCGCACTCCTCCTCAGCACACTTCCTGCGTTCGCTCAGGCCAACCAGGGCGGCGGATTCGTCACGCTCGACCTCAACTGGTCCGATGCCGGTGCGCCCCCCGAATCCGAACTGGACGGCGACACCATGCGTCAGATCCTTGAGCGGGACCAGGCCCGCGTGAGAATGATCCAGGAACGCACGAAGGCAAAGGCCCCTGCGATCAAGCCCGGACTCGTCAAGGATGACGTGCAGAAGGCGGACGGGAAGCCTCTTGAAACGGTCACGGCTCCCGTCGCGCCGCCGGATTCCTCCCGTATGCGCAGCCTCTCCGCCGACCAGATGCGCCAGATCGTGGAGCGCGACCGCGCCCGCGCCAAAGCCATGGGCGAACGCATCCGCGGGGCGCAGATCGAAGCCGAGGCCGAGAAATACATCAAGGAGCACCCCGGCGAATTCACTCCCGGCAAGACGCCCGCAGGCTGGCTCGACAATTTCACGGCGGCCGTCGGCAAATCCAAGGCGGACAAGAAGCCGATCCTCGCGCTCTTCACCGGTTCCGACTGGTGCCCGCCGTGCCAGAATCTTGAGAAGAACATCCTTCTTCAGCCCGCGTTCAAGAACTTTGCGGAAAAGCATCTCGTGACCCTTTTCCTCGACTTCCCGAGGGAAGCGAAGCTTGACGACGGCGTGAAGAAGCAGAACGACTCCCTTGCCGCGAAGTTCTCCGTCGAGGCCTATCCGACCATCCTCATCCTCTCTTCCGACGGACAGAAGGAACTCTGGAAGCAGGTCGGCTACACGCCCCTTTTCCTGGAACAGCTTCAGAACGCCGTGAAGGGCCTTGACAAGGACTTCCCCGAGACCGCCAAGGCCGTGAAGGAAGAATTGGAAGCCGAAAACAAGGCGAAGGCCGAGGAAAAGGCCGCAAAGGAGAAAGCCGAGCTCGAAGAAATCGAAAAGCAGCAGAAGGAACTTGAGGAAGCCCGCAGAAAACAGGCTGCCCCCGGCTCCGGCATCGTCAATCCCGCCGTCATGAATCCATGGGGCGCCGGACGCATCAACCGTCGCGGTGACAACCCCCTCGACCAGCTTTCGGACGAGGAGCGCGAGGCGCTCTTCCGCGAGCTCGACGGGAACGGCCCGATCCAGGGGCCGGACGTGCTTCCGAACGGCGGTCCCGCCCCGCTCCGCAACCACGTCAAGCGCGATTGACGCTATCCTCTCCCTTTTCTGATCTCCGCGAACCGGATTGCCCCCGTCCGGTTCGCTCTTTTGTTTCGATTATTTCGTTTCTCCGAACTTTTTTTGCCGTTTTTTCATGTTTGTGCTTGATTTTTCTTGAAATATGCATTATAATATTTGAGGTCGCGCGAAGCAGTGGAGTCCCTCTGCGGCCGCGTTCATGCCGTCTGCCGCGGAGTTTCCTGCTCCCGGTCGACGGTTCCCGAAGACATTTTTTAGCTGACCTGAACCAAGGAGGCTTGAAACACCATGAAGAAACTGTATTTTGCCGCATTGACGGCATCTGTGCTGGCATTTGCGGCGGCGCCGGACCATGCCGCGGATGCGTCAGGGGAAAAGGAGACCACGACGACCCGGACCACCACGACGACCGTCATTACGGAAACGGTCAAGGTCAAGGAAAATGAGAAGCCCGCGTGGAAGCCTTTCAAGGTCTGCGTGCTGGATTTTACCACGATCGACACCATCGGTCAGGAACGGTTCCTCAACGAGAAGAACACCCCGATCGTCATCCCGCCCCAGAACTCGCTCAACGACGCCGACCACAGGACCATGAACGGCGTCATGCAGGGGTATGTCCGCATGATCGACGCATGGGATAATGTCAGGACGAACACCGCCGGCCGCGAGGCGCAGATCGACGACAACGTCTTCTCGCGGAAAAAGGCGCTCGACCTGTACGACAGCATCGTGAAGGGGCAGCCGCGCCCGGTGGTGATCGGCGCGGAATACCTGAGCGCGTACCTGTCCCGCCACAATGACGTCTTCGGCACCATGGACATCTCGCAAGTCGCCGCTGCCATGGAGAAGCTCAAGAAGGAGGACGATTTCCCCCGGGATTTCATGCTTCGCATCGCCAGGGAGACCGGCGCCACGCACCTGATCTACGGTACCGTCTCCGACATCCAGACCAGGACCAATTCGTTCTCCGGCTACGGGATCCGGACCAACACAACGACCTATTCGCTCGACGTCACCATCAAGATGATCGACCTCGTCGCCCAGCATTCCGTCTACGGCAACGTTTACACCGGCACCTACCGCGAACAGCGCCCCGTCAGCACGGAGCAGTTCGACAATAACATCTTCCAGAGCCTCATGAAGTCCGCCCTGGAGCAGGCCGCCGAAGAACTCTACGACGTCTGCAGGGAAGGCAGGAAGAACAAGGTGAGCGTCACGCCGATGCCGTACATGGTCACGGTCAATCCCTCCGCCTCCGGAAAGGGATTCACCCCCTCGCAGGCTTCCGTTTATGCCGACGGGGTCCTGGTTGGCGCAGGCGGGGAAGCTTTCCCGCTCCCCGAAGGAAAGCATAAGATCGAGATCAAGGCCGACGGCTTCCGTCCCCAGACGATCACGCTCGATGTGAAAGCCGACCAGACCGTCACGACCACTTTGGAAAAAGAATAACCGGAAAGGATGACATCCATGAACCTGAATAAGATCCTCGCCGCATTCGTTTGCGTCGTTCTCTCCGCCGGCGTTCTCGCCGCCGATAAGCTCGCCGTCGCCGAACCCGTCGGAAAGGGCGGCGTGCCTGCGTCCGACATCGAAGCCTTCTGGGACATCCTGGAGACCTCGATCCAGTCCGACGAATACACCCTGGTTTCCCGAAGCGCCCTGAAGCAGATGATGACGGAAATCGGCCTCACGACCGGTTCCGACCTCGTGAACCTGAACTCCACCCAGAAGGCCAGGCTCGGTCAGGTCGAGGGCGTGAAATACATCCTCGTCTCCGAAGTCAGCAGATTCGGGACCCGCCTGAACTGCACCATGCGGATCCTGGACGCCTCCACGGGCGAAATCGACCAGGCGCGCACTGCGAACCTCCGCGTAAAGGACCTGGATGAACTCGCCGACCAGATCGAGGCCGCCGTGCAGAAGCTCCTCTCCGATGACAAGAGCCTCCGCCGCTCCGCGATCCTGGCCCCGGTCATCAAGGTCCGCGCTCCCGAATACCTTTCCGAAGACTTCAACGTCCGGCTCGAAAGCGCCATGCTCGACAAGGGGCTGCGCCTCCAGAACCTCCAGTCCGTCGCGAAGATCCTGAAGAAGAACGATATGGACAACCTGAACGAACTGGAGCCCAAGATGTACGTCAAGGCGGGAAAACTCCTCGAGGTCGAAATGCTCATCCAGGCCACGATCACCCGATTCGAGATCGAGAAGATCGCGTTCAACGTCGCCGAGACCGGCGCACGCGGATTCCGCTACATCGGCAATCTCGAGGGGAATGTCCGCATCATCTCCGCCCAGACCGGTGAAACGCTCGGCAGCGTTCCGTTCGAGGAACGGATCAACTTCCGCGACCTCCCCGTCTCGATGACCCGCGACTGGACCGTCGACGACTACGGCAAGTACCTCATCAAAACCATCATCCCGCAGAAGATCGTCCCCGGCATCATGAAATCCCCGGCGTTCAAGGACAGGAACGCGGAGAAGGATGATGCCGAGAAGAAGCCCGCCGGCGACACGAAAGAGCTTGAGGCCGTCAAGGATTGATTGCATGAGATTCCGCCGCAACCCCGCCCTCTCCCGTGTCGTCCGCGGACTTCTGCCCGCCGCGGTCGGCTTCCTCCTCGCCGGCTGTTCCAGCGTCATCAATTCGCACGCGCAGAAAGAGGAAATGATGTCCGACTACCTCAATGGCGACAACGAGGGCGCGCTGGATGAGATCGACTACAAACTCCGCGAGCCCGCCTGGTACAATTCCTCGGTCGTCGATACCGGCGACGAGCTCGTATGGCGGCTTGAAGCCGGAAGCATGAATTTCCACCTCGGAAACTTCCGGGAGGCCATCGACCAGCTCAAAATCGCCGAGGATCTGATCGAACTGTACGACGAACGCGCCGATGTCAGCGCCCGCGATGTCGGCGCGGAAGTCGGAGCCGCTCTCACCAACCTCAACGCCCTGCCCTACCGCGGATACTGCCGCGACCGCATCGCGCTGGCCGTCTATAAAGCGCTGGCCTACCTCGGGACCGGCAACGAAGAGGCGTTCCACGCGCAGATCCGCCGCCTCCGCAACGAGCAGAAGAAGGTTCAGGACGACTACAGCAAGTTCTTCGAACAGGAGAAGGCACGCCTCGAAGAGGAAATGGCGCAGAATCCCGAAGCCGCGAAGAAGACCGAAGAGACGGGGACCATATCCGGGATTTCCGGGAGCCCGGACAACATCGCGTTCAAAAACGGCATGACACAAGTCAGGGAGATCGCGAATAAAGGCTACGGCAATTTCCTCAACCCTGCCGCGATCTTCCTTTCCGGACTCGGTTCCGTGCGCGACGGCAACTATGACAACGCGCGCGTCGACTTCCAGCGTCTCAGCGAAGCCATGCCGAACAACCCGCTCTTCCGCAAATACTATGTCACCGTCATGAAGAAGGCGGGACGCGAACTCCCGGATTACCTCGCCGATGTCGAGCCGTTCGATTTCCCGCTGGACGAGGACTGCGTGTTCGTGGTCTTCGCGAACGGACATACCGCCGCCCTTCAGGAGATTTCGATCTACTTCCCGATCATGACCGCGTGGCCCATGTGCGAATTCTACGACGCGCCGTTCCGGGACCTCGTCGCCGAAGCGGGCGGAAAAAAATACAGTTCGATGATCCTCGCCGACATGGACGGCATCCTCGCGCAGGAGTTCGACGAACGTCTCCCCGGCATGATCACGCGCATCGTCCTGAACACGCTCATCAAGGAGGCCGCCTACTACGCCGGCATCGCCGTGATCGCCGCGCAGAAGGATATGGACCCCACTGTTCAGGCCGTCGCCCTGGCGAGCGTCGCGATCGGAGGCGCCGCCTACCGCTACGCCATGAACACTGCCGATACGCGGAGCTGGGAGATCCTCCCGAAGGAATTCCAGCTCACCCAGTTCCCGATGCCGAAAGACAAACAGGTCAAACTCAACCTCAATCTTGCCGGCGGGATGACGGTCTCCCAGGCGCTGAAGCTCCCGGACGACTGCCGTTCCGCCATCATCTTCGTCGATGCACCCAGCGTGCAGAACGTGGCATTCCACGTCCTGCCGATCAAATCCAAATAAGGAGAACAACCATGAAGAAAATAGGTCTGACCGGATGTCTCGCCGCAGCCGCAATCGTGATGCTGGCCGCATGCCAGAACTCCGTCAATACGGTCGAAAACGCGGACAAGACCATGACGCCGAACACCATCAACGACGCCCGCTTCGTGACGGACGGATTCCTGAAGAACCGCCTCGCGCTCCAGAGCCTCACGCTCGGCAAGACCGCCGACGGGTTCAAGCGCGCACAGCTCGAGGTCGTCAACATGCGCACCGGCGTCGTCGCGCAGGCGTGGAGCGGCATCACGGGCGAAAACCCGTACAAGATCCGCTACCGCTTCACCTGGTTCACCGAGGACGGCATGGCCGTGAACAACACCGTCCTCGCGGACTGGCAGGATGCCACCATCATCCCCGGCGAAACGCTTTATCTCCAGTCCGTCGCTCCGTACAAAAACTGCAGCGATTTCAAGATCAGCCTCAGAGAGGCAGACTGATACGGAATTTATCTTAACTTAACCAGAAAGGATATCACATAATGAATGCTCGTTTCCTTGTTCTCGGACTTTCCGCCGCCGCTGCCATGTTCCTGGCCGCCTGCGAAAGCAACAACACCGTCATCTACGACCCCTCCACCACGAAAACCGGACTCCGCCAGGTCGGCAACGTCTCCAGCGAAGAAATGCGCGAGGTCACCCTCGCCGCCGTCCAGGGCGCCATGACGAACCCCAAGTTCACGTCTTTCCTGAAGAAATACCGTCAGGAAATGGGCGACGACGACGCCATTCCGGTCCTGAAGCTCGACAAGACCATTAACGACACCGACGACCCGGACCTGAATACCTCCGAGATCACCGACATGCTCTTCGAGGAACTTCTCAATTCCGGCAAGGTTGACGTCACCATGGCCGAAGGCGCGGGCCGCACGCAGGCCATCGCCGCCTCCCGCGACCTCGAATACGATGAAAACTTCGACCAGAGCACCGTCGCCAAACGCGGCACGCTTCAGGCCGCGCGCCTGGTCCTCCGCCCGAAAGTTACCTCAAATTCCGTGCGCGACGGCGGAACGCAGGCTGTGACCCGGACGTTCGTGCTGGAAATGGCCGACGTGCAGACGGGGCTTGTGATGTGGAAGTTCACCAAACAGCTCGCGTTCATGAAGAAGAAAAGCTCCGTAGGCTGGTAAGCCTGCCTTCGCCCTGACCGCCGACCGCCCGCCGCATCCGTATGGAAGTGTTCGTGCGGCGGTCCCCCGGCGGCATTCGATTCGTTTTTTAGGAGACATCCTCTTATGCGTAAATTCATTCTTTCCGCGGCGTTCGCCGCCGCTGCGCTCCTCCTGAGCGCATGCAACAACATCGCCAAGTTCGACTATCAGGGCGCGCCCGGCACGATGGCGAAATTCCGCGAACCCGGATCCGCCACGAAGTCCGTCGCCGTCATGCCATTCATGGACCAGCGCGGTTCGAAATACTTCGATCCCGAGCAGGCGGACCTCGCCGAAGACCGTCCGGCCGGAGACCACGGCTCCTTCTTCCTCGGGTTCATCCCGCTTGTACCCGCAGGCTACGTGGAGAAGGAACAGCCGGAAAACAGCGAGGATTTCGTCTCGCTGGCACGTTTCCATTTCGACGTCCAGAACGATCTCGCCGCCGCCTCGATCGCGAGTCTGAAGAGCTCCGGCCTCTTCTCGGATGTGAAGAAGGCGAACAACGCCGCGCAGGCCGCGGACGCCGACTACATCTGGCGCGGTTCCGTGTCCAGCACGTTCTACCGCGGCCGCATGTTCTCCTACGGCCTCACCTACTTCCTCTCCCCGGTCCTCTGGATCGTGGGCGTTCCGAGCGGAAGCTCCACCAACGAGCTCGCCGTGAAGTTCGAGCTTGTGGAACGCGTCAGCGGGAAAGTCGTCTGGGAGTACAGCTGCCGGAACAGCGACTACCTCAACCACTGGATCTACGCCCGCTACGGCCAGGATGTCAGCATCTATCCGAGGCTGATGAAACAGGCCATGAACGGCGCCCTGTACGACCTCTCGAAGAAGATGCCGGATCTGTGATCCGCTGTCTCTAAAAACATCGAAAACACAAATCGCCCCCGGGATCCGATGAGGACTCCGGGGGCGTTTTATGTTTTCGAAATGTATCGGGAATCGGTCAGAGGGAAGCGAGGATGCCCTGCGTGCGCGCGGCCTCCGTCTCGAAGACCGCTTCCGACGAACTGCCGAGGAAGGCGCCTGCCGCGGCAAGCCCGTCGAACCCTTCCGCCCCGCCGAAGACCAGCGTGATCTTCCCGGCGTCAATGCCGGAGACCGTAACGCTGTTGTCGCCGTCCGTGTAGGTCAGCGCGGCGGAATCCCATTTCGAGTCGTCGCCGGATGCGAACCAGAGTGTGACCGAGCCGCCTCCCGCCTGGGAAACGACGTCGTTCCCCCAGTTTTCGCCGAACGTGAAGATATCGTTTCCGCCGCCGCCCGCGAGTACATCGTCGCCCGCGCCGCCTGCGATCAGGTCGTCGCCCGTGCCGCCCGTGATCCGGTCGTTTCCGGCATCGCCGAACAGCTTGTTGCCGCCCTCCGCGCCCCAGAGCACATCGTCGCCGTCGCCGCCGCGGACGGTCATCCCCGCGAGTTCGGCGGTGAAATGTTCGCCGGTCATGTCGACGATGTCGTCGCCTGCGCCCGCACGCACTTCCCGTATGAGGCTGAGCCGCGCCGCATCCGCGCCGAAGTCGGAGTAGATGTCGTCCATGAAGAGCGCGTCGCCGTTGTCCGTGTCGGAGAGGTACAGGATGTTCGCGTCGGATTCCGAGCCTGAGAAGGTGTCGCGGATACGGTTCCTGCCCGTAATGCTGATGGTCTCGCCCGTCACGGTGTTCTTCGCCTGGTAAAGCGAGCTCCATGTGTCAGCCGTGTCGACGGACGCGAAGAAGATGTCCGCGCGAGAGTTTGCGTTGGAAACGACCTGGCGCGGTTCGCTCCCGGAGGAGGCCCACGACGCGGGATCCGCCGTGAAGGCGCCTTCGGCCTCCGCCGCGCGGCCGGAATAGGTCCCTGCCCTGCCGGCGATGTCGAACGCCGTGCCGTCCGTGGCGATGCGGATCGCGCCGTCGAACGTGTCGCCCTGCGCGATCTCGACCCAGTATCCGCCGGTGTGTCCGGCGTCGGCCCAGGTCAGGACCGAACCGTCGTTCGAAACGGCTGGGACGAGTTTTTCCAGAACTTCCTGCCTGACCGTGAGGGCGCCGTCGGCCTTCGCCAGCCGGAGCACGGCGTCACCGGCGACTGCGAGGTCGTTCCCGACCGTGCCGCCGGCCAGGGTGAAGGCGTCGGACGAAGCCGTCTCGCCAAGCTTGACCGAGAGGCTGCCGGTGAACGCCCCGGCGGATGCGGCAAGCAAAGCGCCTGCCGCCGCGTCGTCCGCGGAGAGGGACAGAAGGTAGGAGCCCGTTCCGCTGAACTGCCCGAGATCGCTGACCAGAGGTTCGGTCCCGGCGGAGACGCTGAAGGTGATCCTGCCGTCGTTGACGACCCCTGCCCCGACCGCATTAACCCCGGCGAACGTCATCGCGCCGCCGTTGTACACGGTGTCGGATTCGGTCGCGAGGACCACGTTTTCAAGTTTCATGCTGCCGCCGTTCCAGATCGCGCCGCCCTCCACCTCGGCGCTGTTGCCGGAGAACGTGCAGTCCCTGATGTCCGCCGTGCTGACGGACCCTTTGTACGTGTCGTTGTAGATCGCGCCGCCGCTGCGGGCGAAGTTCGCAGTGAACGTGCTGCCGGTGATCGTGGCCGCCGCGCCCTCGTGGAGCTCGACCGCGCCGCCGCCGGGTGCATAGGCATCGGTCGGTTCGCCTTCGGTCGTGTTGTTGAGGAACAGCGATTCGGAGATCTCCATCGTGCCGCCCTGCTGCTGGATCGCGCCGCCGAAATATGCGGAGTTGCCGGAGAACGTGCTCCCGGTGATCGTGCTCGTGGAGAACAACAGGGCAATCGCGCCGCCCGCCGCCGAGACTTCCTTTGCGCTGTTCCCGGCGAACATGCTGTTCTGCACCGACAGCGTGCCGCCGTAGGTCTCGATCGCGCCGCCGTGTCCGGTGTAGCCGTTCGAGGGTGCGACCTCGCACCCGGAGAATGTGGACCCGGTGAGGGAGACCTCGCCCGTCCCCTGCGATCCGGTCAGGCAGATGCCCGCGCCGTACCAGCCTTTTGCGTTCTCGCAGATGCCGGAGCCGGAATACACGCCGCCGGTCATGGTGATGCCGCCGATCCTTCCGCCTTCGTCCACGAAGACACTGCCGTCCGCCGATACGGTCACATTGAAGAGGCCCGCATCCTTGCCGACGTATGCAGTGTCATATTCGGCGTCGCCCGTCTTGGCGACAACCGCGTACCAATCCCCCGTTTCCGGGTCCATCTGCCAGTCTTCGCTGAAAAACGACCCGATGTTCAGCCCGTACTCGTAGTCGTATCCGTTGACTTCGACCTGCTCCAGCTTGAGTTCGTTGTTCCGGTACAGGCGCACGACGCCGTCTTCGCTTGTCTTGATTACCATGATGCGGTCCTTTCTTCTTTGCCCCCGGGACGCAGACATGGCAGAATGCGCGGACCGACCGTCCGTTTCCGCGCGCGGCGGAAAGAAGACTGTCCGCGTACTTTCCCCGTCTTGTGTTTCGGGCACAATTCCGCCATCGGCGGAGGGAACTTGAACGGAGCGGGGATCTGGCTCGCCGCACCATGCGGCACACAGTTGCGCGACAGTCCGTGAATCTCACACGGTTCACCCGGTTTCCGTCCGGTTAATATTTATTAAGATTTTTAATATACCTCTTTTATCATGTATTTTCAAGCAGTCCGTCCCGCAAATCCGCGTTTTTGCGTTAAAAACCTTTGCATTCGGGGCCGCATGCCTCGAAAAACACTCCAAATAATCCGCCGCACCGGTTGAAAATGCCTTCCTCAGCATTATATTTATACTGTATGATATAAACTCAGCAATACAGAAAACATTCCGCCCCGATCCGGGGCCAGAAAGGATTTTTTCCCATGAACTCACGTTTTTTTCGCAGGGGACTCTCCGTCTTTGCCGCGTTCGGCGCGGCTGCCATGCTCGCCGGAGCCATGAACCAGGGATGCGTCTCCAGTCCGCAGGAGGAGCGTCCCGCTGCCCCCGAGGCCGAACCCGTCGCGGCGTCCATACAGGAGATCAAAACGCTTGACTTCAAGCGGAGAAACGATGCCGACTACACGCCGGTCCCCCTCCCCCATACCATGAACGCCGCGAACGGCACCGGCGTGGTCCCGCTCGAACGCGGCGACGCCTACTACCGCTACACGCTCGACGTGGAGGAATCCGACCTGGTGAAGGACTACATTCTCCAGTTCGAGGAGGCCGGGCAGACCGCCGAAGTCTCCCTGAACGGCACGGTGCTGCACACGAACCGCTGCGGATACACGCCGTTCGCCGTGAAGCTCGCCGGGCTCAAGGCCGGGGCCAACGAGGTCATCATCCACACGAACAACCGCAACAGCAACGACCGGATCCCGAACAGCGGCGACTTCAATTTCTGCAACGGCGTCTACGGACGCGCCTATCTGCTCGACGGGAACGTCTATTTCGACCCGCAGGTGTACGGCATCGACCGGATGCACGTGATCCCGCTCTCCGTGAAGCAGGACCGGGTGCGCTTCGGCATCGCCGCGTCCGTCTTCAGCAAGGACATTACGGCGGGCGCGACCGTCACGACGACGCTGAAGGACAAGGAGGGCGGCGTGGTGCTGACCGAATCCGCCCCGCTCGCGGTCGCACCCGGCGGCAACGAATTCTACCGCGAATACACGTTCGATTCCCCGGTCCTGTGGCAGGGCAAGGAGAATCCGTACCTCTACACGGTCGATGTGGAGCTCGCTGTGAACGGCGAACAGCTCGATCGCATCAGCATCCCGTACGGGTTCCGCGACATCCGGTTGCCCTACAGCGCCAAGGACAACCTCCTGCGCCTCAACGGGAAGAAAGTCAGCCTCCGCGGCGTCTCCTATCACCAGGACGCCCCCGGCGTCGCCGTCGCCATGACCGACGAGGACCGCAGGCGCGACCAGGAGATCATGCTCGAACTCGGGTTCAACTGGCTCCGCTGCGCCCATTATCCGCACAACGTGAGGGAATTCGCCGACTACGACCGCATCGGCATGATGTGCCAGACCGAGATCCCGTGGGTGAACGGCTTCACGAACTCGCCCGCCTTCGAGGAGAACGTGATGCAGTTCACGCACGACATGATCGTGAACCTCTACAACCACCCCAGCATCATCCTCTGGGGCCTCTCCAACGAGATCTTCTATTCCTGGAGCGGCGAAGAGTGCGTCCGCGTCCACAATGACGCCTACACCCTCGCCCGCCGCCTCGACCCCTACCGCCCCGTCGGGCACGTCGAACGCGAACAGGAAGTCCGCAACGGCGCCAGCAACGGCCTCATCTCCGACTGGTTCGGCAACAACACCTATCCCGGCTGGTACTCCCGCACCACCTTCGAAAACACGAAGGACGGCGTGACCGACACCCAGGTCCTCGCCAAGTTCTATCTCCACGGCATCACCGAGTACGGCTACGGCGGAAACCCGTTCCAGCACAATGACGACTTCATGACGCTCCACCCCGGCAGCAAAAACAACCGGACCGGCACCAGCAACGACACAGGCGGCTGGCTCCACCCCGAGGAATACCAGACCCTCGGACATATCTACTCCTGGAACAAGATCGCCGGCACGCCCGAGGGACAGCGCATGACCTTCACCTCCCTCTGGATCCTCTTCGACTTCGCGGTCGGCAGCCGCAACGAAGGCGACACTCCCGGCATCAACGACAAGGGCCTCGTGACGCGTGACCGCAAGACGAAGAAGGACGCGTACTATTTCTACAAGTGCGTCTGGAACCCCGAAAATGAGGTGCACATCATGTCCACCCGCTGGGAGAAGCGCGACACGCCGGATATCGCCATCACCGTCTTCTCCAATGCCGAAAAGGTCGAGCTGTACCAGAACAAGCGTCTGGTCCAGACGCTCGACAAGCCCACGGACACCATCAACAACGTCGTGTGGAAGTTCGACGCCGTGCCGTTCAGCGAGGACGCCCGCAACGGCCAGTACGACACCTTCTCCGCCATCGGATACCGCGACGGCAAAGTGATCGGACAGCACAACGCGCTCTTCACCACCACCGCGAAATAACACGAACGACATAAGGAAATAATATGAAAATACTCGTCACCGGCGGAGCCGGATACATCGGCAGCCATACCTGCGTCGAACTCCTCAACAAGGGCATGGACGTGGTCGTCATCGACAACCTCGACAACTCCAGCGCGGAGTCCCTGAACCGCGTCGAACGGATCACCGGAAAGAAAGTCGTGTTCTACCAGGCCGACGTGCGCGACCGCGCCGCGCTCGAACGCATCTTCACCGAGCACAACATCGACTGCACCATCCATTTCGCCGGGCTGAAGGCCGTCGGCGAGTCCGTCGCGAAGCCGCTGGAATACTACGACAACAACCTGAACTCCACGATCACGCTCGCCGAGACGCTCCGCAAGTTCAACTCGAAGAAGATCGTGTTCTCCTCCTCCGCCACGGTCTACAACGGCGCGAACAGGATGCCGCTCGCAGAGGACAGCATCACCGGCGGCTGCACCAACCCCTACGGCTGGACCAAGTACATGTCCGAACAGATCCTCCGCGACCTCGCGAAGGC
>JAFXYP010000046.1 GCA_017541665.1 Lentisphaeria bacterium
AAGCCGCCCATGCCGCCGCCAAAGCCGCCCATGCCGCCGCCAAAGCCGCCCATGCCGCCGCCAAAGCCGCCCATGCCGCCGCCAAAGCCGCCCATGCCGGGGCCCATCATGCCGGGGCCGCCGAAGCCGCCCTGCGGACCGGGAGCCGGGGTGTCGGCCGTCGTCGTTTCAGCCGGGACAGCCGTTTCATTCGCATCGGTCTCGACCAGTTCGTCTTTCGTACTGGAACAGGCGGTGAGGGTCGCCATTCCGGCAGCCGTTGCGAGGATAATGATCGCGTTGAGGTTTTTCATAATCGTTCTCCTTATTGATGCAGGTTGTTTTATGTTGAAGAATTGGTAAGATCGTTCCAAATGGCCGTCATTTCCGACCGCGTTTCGGGAAAATCCTGCGTTTCCCGCATCTTCGATGCTTCGTAACTCTTTCTCGCATCGTTCCTTGGCGTTTTCCGCAGCAGTTTCATCTCAATTAACGCATCCCGTTTCCATTTTATTGCCGGACATCTGCTTTTTTTCTGAAAAAATAATGACAGCATTCCAAAACCCGTTCGATTTTCATTCCATTTCAAAACGTTATAAAATGACAGCTTTTCTATTGCCGATCCCGGAACACATTTTATTGTTTTCCCGAATCCATTCCAATGAAACGATCAGGATCACATCGGCCGGCGACTTGTTTTATTTCGGAAAAAGTCTCCATTTCCGTTTGTATTTTCTCCCGCGCGTGCTACCTTATATCATTCATCCGACAAACAAATGCCGCATCCGCGGCTTCAACCAACCGGGCCAGGCGCCCGAAGAAAGGCAAGACATCATGGAAGAGGCAATCAGAGAAAAACTTGAAGAACTCCGGGGAATGCTCCAGGCTGACGGCGGCGATCTCGAAGTCGTCTCCATCACCGGAAAGACCGTCTTCCTCCGTCTCCGCGGCGCTTGCGGCGCCTGCCCCCACGCGCAGATGACGCTCAAGGACGGCATCGAACGCATTCTCCGGGACTCCGTCGATCCCGAAATCGTGGTCGAGCGCGCCTGATCTCCGCGTCCGTTCACGCACATCCGTTTCATCCTCCCCGACACCTCTCCGGCGCGGGCTTTCCGGTCTGCGTCCGGACGGCTGTTTCTTTCTTTCAAGGTTCAATCATCATGGCAAATCTTGTCATCCGTCCTGAGGAATCCGTCGACCACCCCGTGATGGAAAACCTGATCCGCGACGCGTTCTGGGACGTCTACCGTCCCGGCGCAAGCGAACATCTCCTGATCCACAAGCTCCGTCAGGATCCGTCGTTCCTGCCGGAATTCAGCTTCGTCGCCGAGCTCGACGGCCAGCTCGCGGGCGGCATCTGGTACGCCCTGTGCGCCATCGAGAAACCGGACGGCTCGCGCATCCCGATCCCGACGCTCGGCCCGATCGGCGTCGCGCCAGCGCTTCAGAAACACGGCATCGGCTCCGCCCTGATCCGCCGCACCGTCCCGCTCGTGAAGGCCGCCGGGCATCCCGGCATCGTGATCTTCGGCGATCCAGCCTACTACGGACGGTTCGGGTTCACGCCCGGCCGCGACGCGGGCATCGCCGCCTGCGACGGCAATTTCTACGACGTGCTCCAGCTGCTCCGCTTCGACCCGGACGCCGACCTCGCCGGACGTTACCAGGAAAGCGAGCCGTACCAGATCGACGAATCCGAGCTGGAACAGTTCGAGATCTGGTTCACGCCGCGGGAGAAACATGTCCTGCCGACGCAGCTCCACTGAACTCACCCCCCTGCCCTGAAAAAACAAATCAGCCGCCCCGCTCCGGGACGGCTTCCTTTTTTTTGCCCTGGATTCAAGGCATGGAAAAACCCGGCACACGCTTTCACGCATGCCGGGGAAGCGGAGCCTCCACTGCGGCAGTGCGCGGCTTTCGCTCGCGCACAGAAGATGCCGCGGAGGGGAATCGGCTTACCGACCTTATCTTCTGGTGATGTGGATGGTGTAGTCCATCTTGAAGGTCGAGTTGCGGTTGCCGCGGGTGATGTATTTCTCCAGCGGGCCGGGGCCGCAGCTGTTGCCGCCGAGCGGAGCCTGGAAGAGATCGAGCTCCAGGACGGTCCTTTCGGACGGAGGCAGACGGTCCGGCGTCCTGACGTTGCGGATTTCCTTCTGCGTCCACGGGGAGGCGGTGAACTCCATGCCCTTGTCGTTGTTTTCGCAACGGACGGTGACGGTGGTCTTGCCATCGTCGGAGGTGAGGCTGACCCAGCTCGTGCCGGTGCGGTTGCCGTAATGCTGCGTCTTGGAGTACTTCGTGATCATGTCGTGCACGGTGGTGTGGAAGATGTCGTAGTACGTGCCGGTGCGGCGGTCGATGTAGTTCTCCTGCGGACCGCGTCCGAGGTAGTCGACCTTTTCGTAGTCGGAGGTCAGCTCCATCGTGAATCCGAGGCACGGGATGGCGTTGTTCCGTTCATCGAAGTCCGGCCTGATCGTGTTGCAGGAACGAATGGTGCCGTCGGCGTAGATGGAATACTTCGTGTTCACGAAGTAGTTGAAGCCCTTGCGCCAGTAGAGATCGACTTCCACGTCGACCTGCTTGGGGGAAACCTGCACCGCCTTCAGGCCGCGGCATTCGTCGTCGATCTCTCCGTTCATGGCACGGTCGATGTTGCCGCCAATCCAGCCGTCGTTGTCGACGCGGGCGCGGGTGAAGTTCAGTTCCGGGCCCTTGCGGATGACCATTTCGCCGTCGCAGGTGATGAATTCGATCTTGCCGTCGACGAACCGGACGACGAAGTAGTCGTTGTAGACGGTAATGTTGTTGTTGCTGTGGTCGATGAACGCCAGATCGGAGGACTTCGAGGTATCGACTTTGAGCGGAGTCGCGTCGACGCCGGTGTCGAACGCTTCATAGGCGACCGCGTACTTGCGGGCCTCTTCGACCTTGTTGGCCTTCAGCAGTTCGACCGGGTCGGCCTCCTCGACGAGCTTGTACTGGACGAGGCTGTCGGCCTTCGACGGGAAGACGAGGATGAACATGTCCTTCTTCATGCCGGCGGGCACGTCGAACGTGAATTTCGCGGTTTCGCCGGGAGCGAGGTCCGGGACCTTCTCGGTGAGGACGGTGCGTCCGGCCTTGTCGTCCTGGCCGCCGGTGAAGACGGCTGCGACGATGTAGTCCTTGATGGTCTTGTGGAAATACTTGCTGGTGAGTTCGAGCGAGAACTTGTTCGCATCGTCGGGCGTGGCATCCTTGAAGCGGAGGTACTGGTAGACCTTCTTCACCTCAAGCAGTTTCGGGGTGATGGTGCGGTCGGACACGATCACGCCGTTGTCGCAGAAGTTGCCGTCGTTCGGGTTGTCGCCGAACATGCCGCCGAATGCGAAGGCTTCTCCGGTGAACGGCGCGGCCTTGTAGATAAACCGCTGGTTGCCTCTGTCATCCTGTTCCACTCTGTCAAGGGTGGCGCGGATGTTCTGGTCGACCCAGTCCCAGATGCAGCCGCCGACGAGGCGCGGATGCTTCTCGAAGGCGTCCATGTACTCCTGGAAATTGCCGAGGGCGTTGCCCATGCTGTGGGCGTATTCGCAGACGAAGTACGGCCATCTGTCGCGGGTGTTGGCGCCGATGCCGTTGATCCCGTCCACAGAGGGATACATGGTGCTGCCCATGTCGGTCACGCCGTTGGTGTGGTCCATGTCGCAGGAGTGGATGAGTCGGGTCTTGTCGAGCGCCTGGATCGCGCGGGAGGCCGCCACGAGGTTGTTGCCGCGTCCGTTCTCGTTGCCGAGGCTCCAGAAGATGACGGCCGGGCAGTTCTTGAGGCGGTTGTAATTATTGAGGTTGCGTTCCACGTACGCCTGTTCCCATTCCGGGTTGCGGGTCAGGTCCTGCTTGCCGTGGCACTCGATGTTTGCTTCGGCGACCAGGTACATGCCATACTTCTCGCAGAGTTCGTACCAGTACGGAGCGTCGGGGTAGTGCGAGGTGCGGACGGTGTTGATGTTATGGGACTTCATCAGCTGGATGTCTTTTTCCATGATCTCGCGGGTGATGGCGCGACCGTAGTCGGGATGCGTCTCGTGGCGGTTCACGCCCTTCAGGATGACCTCCTTGCCGTTGATGAGGAGCTGGTACTGCGGGCCGACCTCGACGGTGCGGAATCCGAGGTTGACCTGCACGGTCTCGGCGTTCTCGGCGGTGTTCGCGTCGTCGGAGATCGTCATCTTCAGCTGGTACAGGTTCGGCGTCTCGGCCGACCAGGTATCGACGTTCGGCACGGTCACGCTGACCGGGATCGCGACGTCTTCCTTGCTGTTTGCGGGAACTTCGACCTTCTCGGTCTTGGAGAGGATTTCCCTGCCTTCGCGCAGGAGCGTGTACTTCACGGTGCGGGTCGCGGCCTTGTCGGTGTAGTTGCGGACGAGGATCTTGCCGTCGAGCGTGCCGGTCGTGTAGTTGTCCTTCAGCAGCGAGCGGAAATCGAAGTCGCGGATGGCGACGTCCGGGGTGCGGAAGATCACCACGTCGCGGAAGATGCCGGAGTGGCGGAAGAAGTCCTGGTCCTCCAGGTAGGAGCCGTCGGTGAAGTGGTACGCCTGCACGGCGAGCACGTTATCGCCGGCCTTCAGGTACTTCGTGATGTTGAATTCATCGGGGTTGTACGAATCCTCGGCATAGCCGACCTTTTCGCCGTTCACCCACACATAGTATCCGGCGGACACGCCGTCGAACCGCAGGAAGACCTGGCCGCCCTTCTTGAAGTCGGCGGGGAGCTTGAACGTGCGGCGGTAGGAACCGACCGGGTTGCGTTCGCGGAAGGCCGTCTGCCACTGCGCCGGGGCGTTCGTGACGATGGGCGGATTGCTCGTGTTGAAGGGATAGTTGACGTTGGTGTACAGCGGGGTGCCGAAGCCCTGCACTTCCCATGTGGACGGCACGGCGATCTCATCCCATTTGGAAACATCGTAGTCGGGCTTGAAGAAGCCGGCGGGGCGCTGCGAAAGGTCCAGCGTACCGTCCTGCGAGGTCATGGTGACGAAGTTGAATTTCCATTTGCCGTTCAGCAGGCCCTTCTGGCCCGCGTCGATCGGGAGCGCGCTGTCCGAACGGACCGGTTCCACGTTCACGAAATTGACCTTCTGGTCTTCCCATTCCTCACGCATAGCTTGTGGTCTCTGTTGGTTTTGAGTTTGTCCGGGCTGGCCCAGCCCGGGGCGCTGGCCGCGGCCCTGCTGGGCGGGAGCCTGGGCGAAGAGCACCGTCATCGCAAGTGCAAACGTTGCCGTCATACCGATAAAAGCTTTGTTGGGCGACATACCGTCATCCTTTCTGAAAAGTGTGGTTATGAAGTTGGCTCTTTAAGTTCGAAATATACTCCAGTCTGAAACATAGCAGTATTTCCGGAAAAATCAATCCCGTTTCCCCTCTTTTTCCATTTTTTTCGATACGAATCCGCACTTCCCGCACGAAAATACGTTCCTTAAACCAAAAAAAGCGATGAAAAGCCGTCACCGGCTCAGGATCCGGTACACCGCCGCCGCGCTATGCACGGCGAACGCCGCCGGCATGAACGAGACCGTCCCGATCACCGGGCGTCCCGCCGCGTCCAGCTTCGGCTTGCGGGGCGTCTCCGTGGAATAAACCGCCGTCACGCCGTGTTCGATTCCGAGCTCGCGGAGTCCTTTTCTGACGAGTTTCGCCAGCGGGCACACGCTCGTTTCCGCGATGTCGCCGCAGCGGATCGCGCCGGGATCGCTGCGGAGGCCCGCGCCCATGGCGCTGACCACGGGGATGCCGCGCCGGACGCATTCCGCAAGAAGGGCGATCTTCGAGGGGACGGAGTCGATCGCGTCCAGCACGCAGTCATAGCGCCCGGTCTCAAGGACGCCGGGCATGTCTTCGGGGGAAAGGAACCGTTCGAGCACGGTCAGTTTGAGGCGGGGGTTGACATCCATGAGTCGGTCTGCCATGACGACGGCCTTCGGCTGCCCGACCGTGCTCGCGAGCGCGGGAATCTGCCGGTTGATGTTGGTCGTCTCCACCTCGTCGCCGTCCACGATCGTCATTGCGCCGACGCCGAGGCGCGCGACGAGTTCGGCGGCGAGCCCCCCTACCCCGCCGAGGCCGACGCAAAGCACCTGCGAACGCCGCACTTTTTCAATTCCGGCTGCATCCTCGAAAGCGAACATGCGCCCCAGCCATTCCGGGGCGGGATCAAATTCAGCAGCACACATGGCGGAATATCCTTTCGAAGTTGGCGCGGACGGCGGCGGCGAATTCGGCCGGTGCCAGCAGGTGCATGGCGGCGGCTTCCGCCAGAATCCGGTCGAAAAGCTCCGGCGATTCGTCCGTCTCGACCAGGATGCGGTCGAGCGGGATCTCCGCGAAATAATCCATGTTTCCGGCGTCCCGGAGCAACCCCGCCCCGAACGACAGCGTGCAGCCCGCATCCAGCAGGTCGAACGCCTTGCGCCCCGTCCCGCGGAACCCGTGGATCACCCATGGCGTTTCCGCGTCCGCCGACGCCTTGACGCGGAGGAGTTCGGGGAAACAACGCACACAGTGGATCACCAGCGGCTTCCCGCGTCGTCCTGCCTCGGCAACCTGCGCCTCAAACACCTTCATCTGAAGCGGCAGGGACGCCTCCGCCATGCGGTCCAGGCCGCATTCCCCGACAGCCAGACAGCGGGGCGAATCGAACAGCGGAGCAAACGCGTCAAGCTCGTATTTTCCCGCGTCCCAAGGGTGGATTCCGGCGGAAAAAAAGACATTCTCAGGCACGGAAGAAAAGGGGTCCCGGATGTTCCGGAGACGGAAGACTGCGTCGTTTTCACGCGGGGTGCCGTGCGCATGCGCGTCCGGCACGTCAAGTCCGTGCACCGGAGTCCCGTTCATTTACCACCGTTGCGGACGAAAAGCGCGGTGAAGGAGCAGTCACAGTCGGCGTGGCAGGGCAGAGTCGTCAGCGTGCCGTCGGTCTTGGAGCCGTCATGCGGGTTCTTGAACGGTTTGAGCTTGAAATCGGGCCTGGCATGAAGGAAACGGTTCACCAGCCCCATGTTTTCGACGTCGAAAACGGAACATGTGGCATAGACGAGCTTTCCGCCGGGACGGACGGAGTTCGCCGCCTTGTCCAGGATCGCGAACTGCGTCTTTGCGAGCTTCGACAGCTCCTCCTTCTTGAAGATCCATCGCATTTCGGGATTCCGGCGCCAGCGGCCCGAGGAAGAGCACGGGGCATCCACCAGCACGCCGTCGTATTCAGTCAGCGATGCGGCAAGCGGGGTTACGACCTCAATATTGCGGAAATGTCCCGCTGCGGCGCGCTTCTTCAGCTGCGCCAGCACGTCCTGACGGATATCCGAGGCGAAGACATGGACTTTCCTGCCGCCGTCGGCCGCGAGCTGGAGCGTCTTTCCTCCGGCTCCGCAGCAGCAGTCCCACCATCTTTCCTTCGGCTGCGGGTCCGCGGGCCACACAATGCACTGGGAAGAAAAATCCTGCACCTCGAAGTTCCCCGCCAGCCCCTTCAGCTTGTCCAGATGCGGATGCGCCGTCTTCACGCGTACGGCGTTTACCAGGACCTCGGAACCTCGTTCCGCCTGGATTTCCTGCGTCCCAAGCCGACGGATCAGCTCGTTCGCGGTGATGTTCTGCGCGCGGAGCCACATGGGGGAACGGGAGGCGAGGCCGTCGAGCCATGCCTGCCGCGCCGTTTCCGGCACTTCGCCCGGCATCCAGTCCGGCACCAGGTCGTACACGTCCAGTTCCAGGTCGCTGTTGGTAACGGTGCGGATGCGCTTGAACGGGTCCGGCATTGCCGCCAGGACGTCCGGCGCTACGTCGCACCAGTAGGGAAACACGGGGCAGGACGGATCGTCGGCGGCAAGCGCCGCGGAAAGAGCGGGCCCGGGGATATTCTCCCGGTCAATGTCAAAAAGCTTTTCAAGGCAGCCTTTCCACCGGAAAAAGGCGAAGACGCTGCTCGTGATGGCGTGCCGGTCGCGCGAACCGTATTTGTGGTTGGCGCGGAAGAATTCGGCGAGGAACTTGTCCGCAGGTGTGCCGTTCTCCTCCAGCTCGTGCCAGGACAGGCGAATCGCCTCCAGACAGGCGGACGCGAGAGTCTTGAGCTTGTTTCCGGCCAATCCTTCGAGCATAACGGCAGGCCCTTTCCGCGGTCAGGCTTCTTCCTTCGGGAAGAGGATCACGGCGGCATGCGCCTCGATCGCCTGGCAATGGCCGACGGAGTCCAGTCCCTCGGCGGTCTTTGCCTTGATGGAGACATGGTCGACGCCGATTCCGAGGATCGAGGCAAGCACCTCCCGCATCTGCTGGACGTACGGAGCGAGCTTCGGCTTCTGGGCGATGATCGTGATGTCGGCGTTGCCGATCCGCCAGGCCTGAAACTCCGGCATGGCAAGTGTTTTCCGAAGCAGGGATTCGCCGGACGCCCCCAGATACTGCGGATCCTCATCCGGGTAATAGTGCCCGATGTCCCCGAGCGCAAGCGCGCCGAGCATGGCGTCGATCAGGGCATGAACGGGGGCGTCCGCGTCGCTGTGGCCGTCGAGCCCGGTTTCATTCGGGATATGGCAGGCGCAAAGCATCAGGTCGCGTTCCGGCGCCATCCGGTGAACGTCATAACCTATTCCGATTCGCATGTCTTTCATGAATCCGAGCCTCCTTCCATGCTGCGGGAAACGGTTTGAATCATTCCTGGTTCCGCCCGCGGACGACCGTCGTGGCGGAGTTCAGAATCCAGGACTGGATGCCGCGGTACACGGCCTCCTGTTTGCGGTATTTCAGTTCGCTGCCGAGCATTTCCTTCTGTTCCGCGATCTCCTCCGCCGTAGCGGGCGTATGTGCGCTCACGAAAACGAAAACGGGATATCCGTAATCCTTGTCCGGAGAGGAAAGCTTCCCGGCATCGGTGGCGAGGGCCAGGTTCACGCCCTGCATGTAGGGATTGCTCTCGAGTTCGAACCGCGTCTTCGTGGTTTCGGCGTGCCAGGTCCCCTTCAGGGACTTCACGAGCTCTTCGATCCCGGCGGAGGCATCCTTCAGTTCCAGGAATTTCAGCGCAAGCTGGGAGCCGGCTTCGTCGGCCAGGTTGTTTTCCCGCTGGGAAAGGACGCGCTTCTGTGCGATTTCCTTCACGTCGTCGAACGGCTGGACCACGGAGGGGCGGCGCGCGGTCATCAGGAACATGGACACGCCGTGTTCGCCGGTCAGGATGTTCGTGTAGGAACCGACGTTCTTCAGGATCGTGATGGCATCGACCAGCTGATGGTCGATGTGGAGTTCCTCGTCGTCCTTCGTCAGCCTGGTAATGTTTTTGATCTCGGAGACCTTCAGCCCGGCCTTTTCGGCCTCGTCGCGGAAGAGTTTCTGCGGATCGGCCAGATAGGCATCCTTGTCCTCGCGGATGGCATCGCGGAACGATTTGTTGAACGCGCGCGCCGCGGCGATCGCGGCATCGCTCTCGACGGTGGTCTCAAGCTCCTTGCGAATATCGTCCTTCACCTCGTCGAACGTCTTTTCCGTGCCGTCCTCCTTGACGAAAAGCCCCTTCCTGAGCTCGTAGTAATCTTTCAGCTGCTCCTCGGGCACTTCGGTCTTCTTTTCCGTGAACGGGGCATACGCGAGCAGGCCGTCGGACTCCGGCTCGCTCATGAAGAGCGACTGGTTGGCGGCGTAGAAATCTTTTACCTCGGCGTCCTCGATCTTCACCTGGTCCTCGAACGATCCGGGCTCGAACGTGATCAGATGGTACGTGATCTTCTGGAGCATCGACTCGATGCCGGCTTCCGCCTCGCCATCCGGCACGATCACATTCGAGGCCGTCAGCATCGGAACCTTCTGCATGCGGATCATGGAACGGACAGCCTCCTCGAGATCGGAGAACCCGAGCCCGGAAGGCGCAAGACAGCGGTCCTTGTACTGGGTGTAAAGCTCGGCAGAGAATTTGCCGTCCTTCTGGAACTTCGGCAGGGAGTGGATCACGTCGGCGACTTCCCTGTCGCTGGCCTGGATATTCAGGACGTCGGCGGCCTTCATCAGGAGCGCAGTCTGGAACGAAGCATCTTCGTCAAGCGACTGCACGCGCTGCGGGGACATGTTGTATGTCGCGGCGCGGATCAGGGAGGCAGTCTGGCGGGCACTGCTCACGTCGCCGTAGGTGATCTTGTGTCCCAGTACGGCCCCGTACTGGGTGCCCGCGCCGATGTTCCCGCCGAAAAGCAGCGATCCGTCCACGCCCGGCGTGAAGAACCAGACGAACGAGACGATGACGACTCCGGTAAAAATGGCAAAAGTGACTTTCCCGTGCTTCACCAGCACGTTGTTCATTTTCTGAATAATCATGGGGTGTGTGACCTCTATTGGTGCAGATTGCGTTGGATGAAAATACAAATCTATAATTTAATGCCAAATCACGAAATGTCAAGCCTGCCCCCGCAAAAGTCGATGAAATATTCCGTACAAAGCCGCCTGTCCGCCGAGATTGTCCGGGACGCTCGCCGCGGAGCATGCGCCGGGGCGGCCGGAAACGGCGGAGAGCGGCAGTTCCCGGTTCCGCCGGCCGACGCATCGGATGTTTAACCCCCGTCTCCGGGATCCGATCCTCGACGCCGTTCATCGTCGCCTATCGGAAAAGATAAAAATAAAGCCGGATTATCATTTCCGGTTTGACTTTTTGATGTAATTGATGTATAATATATACACCATTTTTTCGTCTTCATCAGGAGAGTCTTCCATGACCAGATTATTCTTTGCTTTCTGTATCCTTTTCACGACCTCTTTCCTTCTCGCGGCTTCGCCCCAGGAGCATTTCGATAAACTTGCCGGACTGAATTCCTTCGGAGAACCCGAACTTTCCGAGCTTCACACCATCATGGCGGAAGAAAAGGAATCCGGGGAAAAAATCGACTGCACGTTCTGCCCCGACGCTTTCACATGGTACCTCGCATCCGGAGACCTCCTCGAGGAAGCCACCTGGCTCTTCGATCGCAAAGCCGACTACGGCATCAAGGACAAGGACGGCATGACGATGCTTCATCTGGTCTGCCGCAACGGGAATCAGAAGTTTGCGGAGCTTCTTCTTGAACGTGGCGCGGAGATCAATCTCCCCGACGACAGTGGCCTGACCGCCATCCACTATGCCGTCATGAGCGGCAATGCGAATCTTGTGGAATCCCTGCTCCAGCATGGAAGCGATCCGAACAAGCTGACAAAAAAGAAAGATACCCCTCTCCACTTCGCCGCAAAGCACCCTGCCGGGCTGGCGGAAATTCAGATCCTCGTTGAACACGGCGCCAGCATCAAGGGCATCAACTGGACGCTCCTGGAAAACCTGAAGGATCAGCGCCGTCGCCAGGACAGTATCTACCACAATTCCAGCGAGATGCAAATTATCGCACTGAAGTCCGCGCTCGGGCTGAAGACCCCGGAATCGCTTCAGAGCGAAGAGGAGGAGGAATACGACGAAGACGAGGATGACGACGGTGGCGAACGCTATGCGAACGCCTTCGAAGCGTTCGGCGCCCCGAAAAAAGACAATGAG
This sequence comes from Lentisphaeria bacterium, assembly GCA_017541665.1. Taxonomy (GTDB): domain Bacteria; phylum Verrucomicrobiota; class Lentisphaeria; order Victivallales; family UBA1829; genus UBA1732. Next base: position 11,540 of record JAFXYP010000046.1, read on the forward strand.
CCGACGATCTCGAACCTCGACCAGATTCCATTCGATCTCCTCCCGCGTGACGTCAGCGACGCCGCAAACAACGACGGCATGACGGCTCTGCATTTCGCCGCACAGAACGGCAACACCGAAATCGTGAAATATCTGATCGAAAACGGCGCGGACATCAAGGCGCAGGATCTCGTCCTCAGCAGGTCCGCGATCCATTTCGCCGCGGAAAACGGCAATCTTGACTGCGTCAAGTACCTCACGGAAAAGGATGCGGAACTTCAGGACAAGGACAGCTACGGGGCCACCGCTTTCCATTACGCCGCAATGAGCAACAATCTCGAGGTCGTCAAATTCCTCGTCAGCAAGAAAATGGACTATACCGCAAAGGATGTCCGCGGCTGGACCGCCATGCACTATGCCGCTTACGGCGGAAGCATCGATGTCGTCAAATATCTGCTTGCGAAGGGGCTCAACATCAATGAACGGAACAAGTCGGGCCGCACCCCCCTCTTCTTCGTCGGCAAACATCACGACCTCCGCCTCTTCATGATCTCCCGCGGCGCGAAATAATCCCCGCCCGGAACAAATCCGCTCCGCCTCACATCGGAGATAACCGACACCCCGGCAGATGGTGCCGTCTCCGTTTCCTTCTCTCTCCTCGCGGCACGGACCGGGCTTCACTGTGTCCGTAGCGGCCGTTCCGTCTGTCGCTCCCAAAGAATCTCCTGCCTGTCCGTTTTCCTGTCCGCAGTCGCTTTTTTTCGGATAAAAAATGAAACGGGACTTGCGAAAAAAGCCAATCCGTGATACAGTAATTGAATCGTTTTCCCATCCCCGGCGAAGCATCCTTCGCCGCAAGCAAAAAAGACCGAAAGGATCATGCCATGTCATTTGAAACGGGGAGCATCTCCCTTATGATTTGCCCGCTCCGCAACCCCATGCCGGAAAATTATCTGGAACTCTTCGCGAAAAACTCCGCAGGAAAGCTCGACGACGTGAAGGACGAACCCGTGCTCGGCTGGGTCAGCGGACGCCATCTCCTCGAAAGCAGGATCGACGACACGACCTCCATGTGCGGAGGATTCCCCTATATGAACCTGCGGAAGACGGAACGCAAGGTGCCCGCACAGCTGCTGAACGCCGTCTGCCGCCGCGACGAGCTGGCGTACATGCAGGCGAACGACTGTCTCTTCGTGCCGCGCAAGGAAAAGAAGATGATCAAGGAAGCGGCGATCGATTCGCTGATGCCGAAGATGGTGCCCACGATTTCCGCCACGCCGTTCGTGGTCGACACGGCCGCGAACGTGCTGTATTTCGGCGCCGCCTCGCTCGCGAAGTTCGACGTCTTCGTGCAGGAGTTCACCCGCACGCTCGGGCTGGACGCCGAACCCGTGCCGATCTCCGTCGACGAGCTCATGGCGTCACTCCTGAAGAAGAACGAGACCGACCTGCCCCCGCTCACGCTCACGGACAAGGCCGGAGGCATGGACGAGCCGCAGCCCGGACGCGATTTCCTGACCTGGCTGTGGTACGAGGCGGAAGTCAATGGCGGCCGCTGCTCCGTCGGCGAGCTCGGGGACTTCGTGATGGCGCTCGAAGGCCCGCTCACGCTCGCTTATTCCCCGGGCAAATCGAAGGACCCCGACCTTGCCGGTTCCGGCGAAAGCGTGGTCAAGCGCGGCAACCCGATGGCTTCCGGCGAGGCGAAAGCCGCCCTCTCCAGCGGCAAGAAACTCCGCAAGGCGCGCGTCACCTTCGCTCGCGAGGGCAGCGACGCCGAAGTCGACAAATGGGCATTCACGTTCGACGCCGACGCGTTCACGTTCGGCTCCGTCAAGCTCCCGACCGGCGAGGAGATGGAGCGCGAATCCGCGTTCGAGGAGCGCGTGTGCAACCTCGGAATCCTCCGCACTGTCTTCAGCGCGTATTTCAAAAAATTCGCCGCAGCCGTCATGAACGGCAAGAACATCGCCTCGGAAAAGGCGATGCGCCGCTGGGTCGCCGACCGCGAATCCCTTTGAACTGAGCAGAGGCTCCCATGAACCATCCGCGGAGCAGCAGCCTTGAGCAAGATGCGGCCGGATTCGACCGCATCACGCCGGAGTTTTTTCTGCCCGCACTGGAGGATGCTCTCGCCTGCCGCCTGACCGGGCTCGCCTCGGCATTGCCCAGCTACATCAACCGCGTCTACGAGATCGAGGCGGTCACGGGGGAACGCCTCGTGGCCAAGTTCTACCGCCCCGGACGCTGGACGCCGGAAGCCATCCTGGAGGAACACGAATTCCTGTGGGACTGCGACGGCGAGGAGATCCCCGTCGTGCCGCCCTATGAACTCGAAAACGGCTCCACGCTCGGGGTGGTGAACGGTGTCGGCTTCGCAATTTTTCCGCGCATGCGCGGCCGCGAAATCGAACTCGAACAGGATGAAACCCTCGCTCGCATCGGCTCCCTGCTGGGGCGCATCCACGCCTGCGGCGAGCGCCGCGATGCCCCGCACCGGCTCCGCATGACCCCCGCCTCCTTCGCCGAGGCCGCCATGCACCGCATCTTCGAACGCGGCGTGGTGGACCCCTCTTGCGAACAGGAGCTGATCGACCTCTGCGACGCCATCCTCGACCTGGCGGAGGCGATTTACCCGCCCGACGACGCCATGATCCGCATCCACGGCGACTTCCACCGCGCGAACGTGCTCGACCGGCCCGGATCCGGGCTGATGGCGATCGACTTCGACGACATGGTCACCGGACCGCCCGTGCAGGACCTCTGGCTGCTCCTCCCCGGCACGCCATCCGAATCGAGGCATGAGCTCGATGTGATCCTGTCCGCCTACGAGGCCTTCCGTCCGTTCGACCGCGCCTCGCTCCGACTCATCGAACCTCTCCGCGCCATGCGCATGATGCACTTCCTCTCCTGGTGCGCCGTGCAGTCCGGCGACGCCGGTTTCCGCAGGCAGTACCCGGACTGGGGCACCCGCGAATTCTGGCGCCGCGAAACCGCGGATTTCCGCATTCAGCTCGAAAACATCCGGCGCGCGCTGGATGGAAAGGATTTTTCATGGAACAGCTGACCAAGCACCTGGACAAACGCCCCCGCAGGAAACACGTCCTCGCGGCGTTCTTCCTCGGCATCGTCGCCGGGGCCGCCGCCATGTTCTGCGCCGGGTTCCTCTATCTCCGCCACAACCTCATCATCTCTTACGAATTCCCCGGCCTTACCGCCGACGATTTCGACGACGCCTTCGAAAACGCCATGCCTGCGGAATCCGGCTGGCGTTCCTCGCGCGAATCCTGTTCCCTGCCCCTGCCCTCCGGCGGACGCGCCCTCTACAATTGGAAACTCTGCCACCGCGACTACGCGCGCAAGCTCATGGACGACCCGGACCACGGGCTGGTCCTGCCCGCCCTGCTCCCGTGCACCGTCACCGTCACCGACGACCCGCGCGACGGGCACGCCATCCTGTCGAAGCTGAACACCGCGCTCCTCGGCGTGATTTACGGCGGGAACGCGCGGAACATCCTGCGGTCGAGCATCACGCCGGAACAGGAGGCGCTGATCGCCCTGCTCGCAGACGGCATCCGCAAAGAAAAAGACCAACGAAAGGAAACCGAACCATGAGTTCAACCGCACCCGCTTCCCCCGATACGCCCTGCGCGGCCGCCGACGTCATCCATAACGGCAACCCGTATTTCGACGGGAAGCCCGCCAGTATCACCCGCGAATACCCCACGCAGCTCCATGCCATCGGCCCGGACGGACGCCTCCGCCTCGGCGCGGCGTTCGACCTGATGCAGGACATCGCCGGGGCTCACGCGGAACTCCTCGGCGTCGGCATCCACGACCTGCGCCGGCTCGGGATCACATGGGTCCTCTCCCGCCTCATGATCAAGTTCGACGCCCTGCCCCCGCGCGCCGATTCCGTGCGCCTGAAGACCTGGCCCAGCGGCGTCCACCGCCTCTTCGCCATGCGCCAGTTCGAGCTCTCCGACCCCGCCACCGGGCAGCGAATCGCCACCGCCAGCAGCTACTGGCTCATGCTGAAACTCTCCAACCTCCGCCCCGTCTCCCCCGACGACGTCACCGGCAAATTCCCCGCGAACCCGGACAAGCCCATTTTCTTCGAAGACTGGGGCAAGCTCGACATCACGCCCGGCTCCGATCCCGTCCGCACCGACATCGGACAGTCCAAGATCGACTACAACAACCACGTGAACAACGCCCATTATCCGATGTTCGCGCAGGACTGGCTCGCCGCGAAGCTCGGCTGCCCTGTCCGCGTGAACTCCATCCGCGTGAACTTCAACTTCGCGCTCCGACTTGGCGAGTCCATCGTCACCAGCGGCGAAAACGACGGCGACAAGTTCCGCGCCGTCGGGCACACCCCGGACGGAAAGAACGTCTTCGCCTGCGACGGCACGTTCGCCCCCATGGAGATCGCCGAAAAGTAACCTCTTTTCTGTTCATCGTTCATCTTCACATTTTCATACCACGACAGGAGACACAGCATGAATCCCGACCTGAACCGACTCTCCGACCTGCTCAACGAATCCGTCGACCGCGGCGAATACGCCGGCGCGTCCGTCATGGTCCTGCACAGGGGCCAGGAAATTTACTACACCGACTGCGGCTACGCCGATGTCGAATCCGGCCGCAAGATCGCCCGCGACACCATCTTCCGCATCTATTCGCAGTCGAAGCCGGTCACCGGGACCGCCGCCGTCATGAACATCGACCGCGGCGTCCTGTCGCCCCGCGCCATGGTCGCGCGCTTCCTGCCCGGATTCCGCAACCAGCGCTACGACACCGAGCACGGACAGGGCCTCGCCGTGGTCAGTGACCGCCCGATGTTCGTCTCCGACCTGCTGAACATGACCTCCGGCCTGCTCTATCCCGACTGCTCGCCGGACGTCGCCGTGGTCGTCCGCGAGATGGAGGACCTCCGCAGGCAGGGCATCCAGCTCTCCACGGTCGAATTCGCGAACAAGCTCGGCGGCTGCCGCCTCGCGTTCAAGCCCGGCGACCGCTGGGCGTACGGATACTCCGCCGACGTGATGGGCGCGGTCATCGAATGCGCCGCCGGGAAACGCTTCGGGCAGTATCTGCAGGACGAGATCTTCGGCCCGCTCGGCATGAAGGACACCGGGTTCGTCGTCCCGGCGGAAAAACGCGACCGCCTCGCCACCGCCTACGACCACCGTGACGGCACGCGCAAACGCTTCGACTACGCCGACTGGCACCTCGGATTGAACGCCTACCGCGAGGATACCGCGTTCGAATCCGGCGGCGCGGGACTCGTCTCCACCATCGGCGACTACGCCGAGTTCGTGAAGATGCTCATGAACCGCGGCACGTACAACGGGCATAAATTCCTCTCCGCCGCCGGATTCGACTACCTGATCTCCCCGCAGCTCACCCCGTGGCAGGCGCGCACGTTCAACTGGCAGGACCTCGGCGGCCAGAATTACGGCAATTTCCTCTTCATGAAGACCTTCGGCGGGTGTTCCTCCACCACCGACGCCATCGGCTCGTTCGGCTGGGGCGGCTGGCTGGAGACGAATTTCACGCTCGACCTGAAAAACGAGATCGCCGTCCTCTTCATGGCGCAGAACCAGTCCCCGCAGGACAATTCCCACCTCTTCCACCGCCTCCGCAACGCCGCCTACTTCGCCCTGACGTAAGGAGACGAACACCTCCACTTTTGCAGTGCTGAGCTGCACTTCAGCACACACGACGTGTGTCGGGTAATGCGCGGCTATCGCTCGCGCACGAAAAGTGTAGTATCATGCTTTCCTTCTGTTCTTTCGGGCGGCTCTGACGGCTTCGTCAATGTCCGACTCTGTCACGCCGACCTCTTTTGCCCATTTCTGATAATTGCTAAGGACAGCCTCAAATTCAGCGAGTTTCGGCTCCTTGATCGGTTTCAACAGAATATTGTCGTTGTCCGAGAAGACGACAAACTGTGTTCCGGCACCCAGGTTCAATGCTGTGCGGATTTTTTTCGGCAGGACGATCTGCCCTTTGGTTGACATCGCAGTGATCATCGGCATGGCGAGCCTCCTTTCATTGTAAGATTTTCTTACAACACTATAACAGCTCTTTCAAAAAAGTCAATCCATGCGGTAAGATTTTCTTACAAAACAACTTGTCCCCCCACTTCGCCGTGTCCGTTCACAACGGGAGGAAAAACAAGTCCTCGTCAGTTCCCTTGCTTCGTGCTGAAATTGATGATCGGGAAGAACGGCAGGAATCCGTTTTTGTTGTAGTTCAGCAGGCCGATCTGGAACGGGCTGCCGTCCGAAGCGTAGTTGAACACGCCGAGCTGAAGCGGATTTCCGTCTCTCGTACGGTTGAACCCGCCGACCTGGACCCCGTGCTTCAGGTCGCAATTCACGACCCCCACATCGAGGCAGGTCTCGTCGCATACGCCGGGGTTGTACGTGATCGCGCCGATCTGGACGCCCCGGACGGAGGACCGCAGGTACCATCCGATCTGGCATCCGTTCAAGGTCCCGTCGCCGCTGGCGTTGCAATCCCACGCGACCACCTGCAGTCCGTTGTTCGCTCCTTCGTAGAAACTGCAAAGGGAGATGTCGATCCCGTTGAACTCTTTTTCGAACGTCAGGCCTTCGATGGAAATGCCGTTCGTCCGGCTCCTCAGATCGAACGGGAAGAAGAAAATGCCGTTCTGCGCGGTGTCCCGGATCGGGGCATCCGAGGGATTCAGGATGCCGACCGCGATCCCGTTATAATCCGATTCCTCGGCAAACTTGCATAACGGACTGAGTGTCACCCCGTAGTTTTTTCCTTTGAAAGTGTTTCCCAGGAACGGGATGAAAAACCCGCACGAATCCTCGTTGTCGCACCACATTCCCGCGGCAAGGCCGTAGGTGGTGGCAGGTTCCGACCCGAAAGGAAGCAGATACGGGCCGATGTGAAGCGGGGTGACCGGCACGTGTCCCGGTTGACGGATCGGCTCAAGCTCCGACCGGCCGCTGCTGCACCCGGCGAAGAGGACAAGACAGGCGCAAGCACAAAATGCAAATCCGACAAAACGGAACATCTTACTGATGATATGTATCTTCAACATGGTTTCGAACCTTTCATGGCGTTGTTGAGTGAACTTTATAAAAAAAGGAACCTCAGTAACAGAGAACCGACGCTGCCGCAGGCTTTGTGGCACCCCTACAGAATTTCAACGGCATTCTCAAACAGTTCTGGATGCTCTTTGAATAATTGACAATCCCGGGAAACAAGAGAAACCCTGCGCCGGAGAAGGATAGTGAGTTCATTCAGAAATGCCGCTTGATCGAACAGTGAAAAATGTCGGGGATGCTCGAAAAGGAACTCAAAATCGGAATCATACTTCTCGGTACGACTGGCGATTTCTCCAAAGACCTTGACAGAACTGACATTGAATCGCCCGGCTAATTCCCGGATTTCATCTTGTTTGCGAAGCAGAAAGTCAAGGGCGTGTTCCTGAGACAGGTCAAATTGCTGTTTTGCATTTTGAAACTCGGGTATTTCCTTGATCTGTCTCAATGCTTGAGGTACATCTTCCTGCGCGATTGACCAGACGACATCCAAATCAATTCCGAAATAATGATGCGAGAGAAGATCGCGGAACTTTGCCATATAGGACCAGTCGACATTCGGATACTTTTCCAGGAAGCCCTGGGATAAATTCTTGACGGCATCCCCGATGATCTCAATCTTTCGTTCAATGGCATCCTGCCGCATTTTCTCAGCAAAGAACTCGGCCTGACCGTCCGATGTGTACGAAACGATATCGTTCAACGCCTCGTAAATGTGCAGAAGGAACGTGCCGTCGGAGCGTTTTTTCATAACAGAACGGCCTCGGACAGGACAGAATTTCTGATGAACGGACTGAGTCCGTTTTTGGAAACGACGTCGACGCTGCATCCCAGAAGCTTTTCGAAACCGTCCTGAAGTCCGAGCAGATCGCGGAACGAAACGCCTTTTTGAAGCTCGACCAGAAGGTCGATGTCGCTGTCCGGGGTCTCCTCCCCGCGGGCGCAGGAACCGAACACATAGACCTTGTCGGCCTTGTGCTTTCTGGCGATCTCGTAGATCTCGCCTCTCAAACTGCGCAGTCTGTCGAGCTGGCACATCGTTTCGTCGTCTCCCGCGTTAGGAATGCGTTTTCATTACATTCTCTAATAATAATTTACGCCCGAATCGGAAAAAAGTCAAATCCTCTTCAAATAGAAAAGAAGATTTTCTTAACAAAATACTTGTCCGGCATTTCGTTTTTCATTTCCCGGCGCCTCCATCCAAATCACTGAAAAACGCCGCAATATAGATATCGTACACGGATTGCGGGATGAACTTCGGGACATATTCCGCTCGATGCAGGAGGAACTGTTCCCGCGCCGCGTCGCGGTCCGATTCGGAAAGGAACGGATAAGGCGGCCGCGGCGCCGACCACTTCCACGAAAAATAGCGCCAGAAGAACAGCAGCCGGAAAACCGCTCCGAGGAGAGTCTTCAGGCAGCCATCTTTCTTCTTTCCGGCGAACTCGAACTCGCTCGTCAGCAGGATGAGGATATCCCCGATGATCCTGACCGTTTCCCGGTTTTCCTCTTTGTCGGCGTCGAAGAGCTCGGACCATTGCTGATCCTTGAAGTCGTCGTAGAAAGACCAGAACACATAAGCGACATCATAGCAGGTCGGATCGTTCGCGATCAGTTTGAATTTGGTTCCGCCGGAAAAGTCATCGTCGAATTTGCCGCTTGATATTCTGCCGGACAGAAAGTGACAAATCTCCCTCAGCAGCCACAACCGGACCACACGGCAATCGACCGGATGCGTTTTCCTGTGCATGGCGTGTATTCCGTTCAAGACAAATCACTGGCTGTTTTGGGGCGTGGTTGCAAGCATCATCACTGTGATTCAGCTTCCGCTCCCGCCGTTTCATCAAGAAGTTTCCGGCCGCGTTCGATTTCCTTTTTCAGCTCTTCTTCGCTGGGGAGATAGAGCAGATATTTGGAAGCGAAAAGCTGTTTGTTTTCGTGAAGAACGGAGTATTTGACGATCGCCTCGTTGCGATTGGAGCATAACACAATACCCAAAGTAGGGTTGTCGTCCTCCTTGCGGTATTGTTCCTCGTACAGGCGGATGTAACCGTCCATCTGCCCGATATCCTGATAGGTGAGCTCTCCCAATTTCAAATCTATCAGGACATAGCATTTCAGGATGCAGTTATAGAAAACGAGGTCGATGTAAAAATCCTGGTCGTCAAAACGGATGCGTTTCTGGCGGGCGACAAAGCAGAAGCCTTTACCAAGTTCAAGCAGGAAGGCTTGCAGATTGTTGATCAACCCCTCTTCGATATCCTTTTCGTGAAGATTGGGATAATCTTTCAGGTCGAGGAATTCCAAAACATAGGGATTGCGGATGAAACTTTCCGGTTCCAGTTTGGCAAGAGCCATGTTTTTCTTTGCATCGGTCCGGGTGGACTGTTTATCCGCTGAGAGCAGCATGCGATCATAGTACAGCACCGAAATCTGCCGTTCCAACTGTCTGCTCGACCAGTTCTCCGCAACGGCTTCGTTCATATACCAGTCGCGGGCAGCCTGATTTTCAACACGGAGCAGCAGGCGGTAATGGGTCCAGCTCAATTCGGGACGCACTGCGTCCCACTTTTGAAACAGAAGGTAAAACTGGCGCATTTTCCGCAGTTCTCTGGCATCGAACCCCTTTCCGAAATCCGCGGTCAGCCGCCGGGACAGCTCTTCCAGGACCTTCTTGCCGTATTCCGCGCGGGCTTCTCCGTTTTGCTCGTCTTCCACGATCAGACGGCCGATTTGCCAATAAGCCTGCACCATAGCGAAATTGACCGCCTTGTAAGCGCTCTGCCGTGCTGTTTCCAGCACGCGACGGATGGCGCCGTACAAGTCCGAATTGAAGCGGATCAGGTCTTGATCCATGTTTTTCTTCACGTTGCTCATCTCTTTTCTCCTGTTACAGGTTCCACAACCTCGCTCCCGCGCCATAAAACATGGTCTCCGCGATCAGGGCTTTTCATGAGCAAAATAGGTGAACCAGTCAAAGTCGGCATAGCCGCCCGCCGCACCGCCGTTCGAGTTGGACTGGGCGTAAAGAGCGAGGTAGACGCCGGTGAATCCGCCGGCGGTCTCGCTGCTGAGAAAACCGGTGTCGATCTCCCCAAGACCAAGGTATTCGTGAACGCCGCCCCATTCGAAGCGATAGAAATCCTTGTTCGAGCAGTGTATTCTGAGATTGACCACGGGTGATTCGAGCTCGAATTCCTTCTCCGTGTGCTTCAGGCGGCCCAGTTTGTATTTCAGGATCAGGAAATACTTTCCGTCGCGTTTCTGTACCGCCAGGTCGCAGTGGTAATCGTTGGACATGAAGAGGGTCAGGCCGGCTTCGTCGCCGTCCTTCAGGCCGCTTGCATCGACTCTGGTGTGAGCCTGGAACCGGATATGCTGCTGGCGGCGGCCGACCCACGTGGGCGAGTCGTTGCTGTTGATGGAAACCGGGCTTGCTTTCAGGCGCAGCCAGCCGGGGCGTTCGGTCAGGGAGTAGTTTTCGGTTCGCGGGGCGCCGAGATAATTCCACTCCAGCCCGAGTTCCGGCGCGTCGAATTCCGTGCCGACGCGCCCGCGCTGAACCTGGGCGGCATGTCCCTCCGCGACAGGCGTCTGCGGCAGCGTCGGCACGTCCATGTCGAGCGAGATCGCGCCGTTGCCGTTCACGACCGGCCAGCCGTTTTCGTCCCATTTCACGGGGGCGAGGAACGTTTCGCGGCCGAGGACGTGGTGAAATCCGTTGAGCGGGCGGAACGCGAGGCAGACCAGCCACCACGAACCGTCGTGCGCCTGGATGAGGTCGGCGTGCCCGGTGCCCTGGATGGGATTCTGGTAGCCCCGCGCCAGAGCGTGGGACAGGATCGGGTTCGCGGGGCAGCCCTCGAACGGTCCGTGCAGGTCGCGGCTGCGCGCGATGGTCTCGCAGTGGCCGTATTCGGTCCCGCCCTCGGCGATCATGAGGTAGTACCAGCCGTCCTTCTTGTACATGTGCGGACCCTCGGCGCAGCGTCCGCCGGTGCCCCGCCAGATGATCTCGCTCCGGGAGAGCAGACGTCCCGTCTTCAGGTCGATTTCCGCAAGGTGGATTTCGCCGGCGCCCTGCGCCGTCAGGAGATACGTCCTGCCGTCGTCGTCGAAGAAGAGGTCCGGGTCGATGCCACCCTCGCGCACCCAGATCGGGTCGGACCATTCGCCCGCCGGATCCTTTGCCGTCACGTAGAAATTCCCCCGGTCGGACACGTTCGTCGTGACCATGTAGAACGTGCCGTCATGGTGCCGGATCGTCGGCGCGTAGATGCCGTTCCAGGTCCCGATGTTCTGCAGCCGCGTCTGCGTCGGACGCGTGATGCAGTGGCCGATCTGCTCCCAGTGGATCAGGTCTTTGCTGTGATGGACCGGCACGCCGGGGAAGTAGCAGAACGTGCTGTTCACCATGTAGTAGTCGTCGCCTACCCGGCACACGCTCGGGTCGGGGTAGAATCCCGGCAGGACGGGGTTCCGGTAGCCGTGTGTCTTGGGTTCGCCCGCGGACTCCGGTTTATCGGCGTTTTCCTGCGCGACTGCGACTGTGGCGAAAACCGCGAAGAGGGCGGCGGCGACAACAAAGGACCTGCGGAATCTCATAATCGGAACTCCCGTTGTATCGTAAGTTCAAAAAAGTGGAAACACGCTCACAGCGCGAGCATGCGTTCGATGGGGGCGAGCGCGGCGGTCATGATCTCGGGATCGAGCACGATCTCCTCGCATTTCCCCTGAAGCGCGGCGAGCACGTTTTCGAGCGTAATCTTCTTCATGTCCGGGCAGACCACCTGCGGCAGGAGCGGATGGAACACCTTGTCCGGGTTCTCGCGCATCATGCGGTGGATGATGCCGAGCTCCGTGCCGATGATGAACTCCTTGAAGAGCGACTCGGACACATGCCGGAGCATACCGCCCGTGCTGAGCGCGGCGTCCGCCGCCTCCACGACCATCGGGCGGCATTCGGGGTGGACCAGCACTTCGGCCTCCGGGTGCGCCTCGCGCGCCTCGCGGATGCTCTCCAGCGTGATGTGGTCGTGCACGGGGCAGCAGCCGCTCCACAGGGACATCGGGCGCCCGAGCTTGTCCGCCATGTTCGCGCCGAGGTTGCGGTCGGGCAGGAACATGATCTTCGCGTCCGCCGGGATCGCGTTCAGCACGCGTTCCACGTTGCCGGACGTGCAGCACCAGTCGACCTGCGCCTTCACGGCGGCGGAACTGTTCACATACGCCACCAGGACCTCGTCCGGGTGTTCCTTGCGGTACCGCCGCACCTCGTCGACCTGCGCCATGTCGGCCATGGGGCAGCCCGCGGTGGAGTTCGGCAGGATCACGCGGGAACCGGGCGACAGGATCTTCGCGGTCTCCGCCATGAAGCGCACGCCGCAGAAGACCACGAGGTCGGCCTTGTATTTCTTCGCCTTGACGCTGAGCTCCAGCGAGTCGCCGCAGAAATCGGCGATGTCCTGGATCGCGCCGTCCACGTAATTGTGCGCGAGGATGGTCGCCCCGGTCTGCTCCTTGAGCGCCAGAATCTCTTTCTGGAGTTCGCCAGGGTCGCGTTTCATTGTGCGCCTCCGGCGCCGGCGCCCGTGTCCTTGCCTTCGAGCTCGGCGACCTTCGCCTCGAGTTTGGCGACGCGGTCCATAAGCTTGCGGACGCGGATCGGCAGGGCGAAGCGTTCGAGGTATGCCTGCTGGCTTTCGCCGGGGACGCCGAACACGGTTTCGCCGGGCGGCGTGCTCTTCTGGGCGGCGGAGAGCCCGAGCACCCTGGAGCCGTCGCCCATGGTGATGTGGCCGTTGACGCCCGCGCGCGCCTGGAGCTCCACGCCGCGTCCGAGCTCGGCGCTGCCCGCGATGCCGGACTGGCCGATCAGCACGCACGATTCGCCCACGATCACGTTGTGCGCCACGAAGACCTGGTTGTCGATCTTCACGCCCTTCTTGATCCACGTCATGCCGAAGCGGGCGCGGTCAATGGTCGTGCACGCGCCGACCTCCACGTCGTCGTCGATCCGCACGATGCCGTTCTGCGGCACCTTCACAAGCCCGCGGAACGAGGGAGTATAGCCGAATCCGTCCGCACCGATGACTGCGCAGCCGTGGATGATCACGCGGTTGCCGATGATGCAGCGGTGCATGATGCAGACGCCGGGGTAGATCGTGGTGTTTTCGCCGACCTTCGTTTCCTGCCCGATGTAGGCGCAGGCGCAGATCTTGGTGTTCTTGCCGATCTCGGCGCCCTCCATGATGACGGCGTTCGGACCCACGTGGACGCCCTCGGCGAGCTTCGCGGTCGGGTGGACGAACGCGGTCGGATGGACGCCGACGGGGTAGTCGAGCGGCTCCGGCGCGAAGATCGTACAGAGCTTGGTGAAGGCCTTGTCCGGGTCGTCGCAATGGATATTGGTCTGCCCCTCGGGCGGCTCGTATTTCCACTCTCTCGGCACCAGCACGACGCCGGCATGGCTCTCGCGCTGCGCCTTCAGGTATTTCGCACTGTTCAGGAACGACACTTCGTTGCGCTGCGCCAGTTTCAGGGAATTGACCGCGTTGACCACGGTGTCCGGATTGCCGACGACTGTGCCGCGGACGATCTCGGCAAGCTCGGATGCCTTGTATTCTTTGTTCATTTCGAAAATCTCTCCTGTTCGATGAGTTGTAGTGTTCTGCTGGTAAACCTTATTTTTCGGACGCTGCGGCAGCCCCGGCGACCGGGTCCTTCGCGTTCTTGCGGTAGCCGCGGTTCAGGTCCTGAATGATGGAATCGGTGATGTCGAGCCCGGGCTGGATGTAGACGACGAACCCGACGTCGTTCAGGGATTCGCCGGACTGGTCCAGCACGATCGTGTAGCCTTCGAGCACGGCCTTGTTGTGCACGGCCTTGCGGATTTCCTCGACCACCTCGTTGCGCAGTTTCGTGTACATGTCGCGGATTTGCGTCTTGCGGCTCTCGGAATAGCTGGTCATCTCCTGCTCCTTCAGCTTCAGTGACTCGTACAGCTGCTGGGCCTTCTGGCGCTTGTTCTCGCGCTCCGCGCCGGAGAACGCGATGTTCTGCGAGTCGTCGCGGGCGGCTTCGTACTGTTTCCGCAGGTTCTGGTACTGCTGGTTGAGCTGGCTGGAATACTCCTTGAAGACCTCCATCTGCTGGTTGAGCTTGATCTCGATGGTCTTGGTCTTCTCGTATTCCTGGAATGCCTTCTGCATGTCGATCACGGCGATTTTCAGCTCGGCGGCATGCGCGCCGGCTGCCAGGGACAATGCCAGCGCCAGTGCGGCGATGATTCGTTTCATGGTCTCGTTCTCCTTTCGGTCGCCGACGGCACACGGACGCGCCGCCGGAAAAAAAAGTTCTCTTTAAAGATAGAGCATGTCTTGAAATATACAAACTCAACACGTATTTTAAAGCGGTTTTTTTCACTTTTTTTTTGGAGTTTTCGCCCTATGAATCCCGATCCCATCCAGTCAGCGGCGGACATCATCGCCGAAAAAAAGAATATGCTGATCTTCACCGGCGCCGGCGTCTCGGTCGAAAGCGGCATCCCGCCGTTCCGCGGCGCGGGCGGCCTCTGGCAGCAGGTGAACCCGGATTTCTTCGAGATCGACCATTTCATGCGGCATCCGGTGGAGTCGTGGAACCGCATCCGCTCCATCTTCTACGACCTCTGGGGCAAATCCGCCCCGAATCCCGCCCACCTCGCGTTCGCCGAGCTCGAAAAGATGGGCGTCGCATTCTCGCTCGTCACGCAGAACATCGACAACCTCCACCAGATGGCGGGGTCGAAGAACGTGATCGAATTCCACGGCACGCTCGGACGCCTCCGCTGTACCGCGTGCTCGTTCTCCGGCCCGCCGACGCCCGACCTCCTCGCGGGCAATCCGCCTTCCTGCCCGAAGTGCGCCGCACTGCTGAAGCCGGACATCGTCTTCTTCGGCGAATCCATCCCCGAACACGCCATGGAGCAGTCGTTCGCGGACGCCGAATCGTGCAGCGTGTGCCTCGTCAGCGGGACCACCGGCGAAGTCATGCCCGCCTGTATGGTGCCGCACACCGCGAAACGACGCGGCGCGGTCGTCATCGAGGTCAACCCGGACAAATCCGCATTCACCGGGCACATCACGGACATCTATCTCCGCGGCAAGGCCGGCGAGATCATGCCGCAGCTCCTCGCCGAAGTCCAAAAACGCCTCGCAGAATGATCCGTTCCGGCCTCCCCATCGACGCGGTCCTGCCGCAGATCGCCGACGCTGCGCACGACTGCCGCCCGCTGATCGTCTCGGCGGAACCCGGTGCGGGCAAGAGTACCGTCGTGCCGCTCGCCCTGCTCGAACCGGGCGTCCTGCCGCCGGGGAAGATCATCATGCTGGAGCCGCGCCGCATCGCCGCGCGTGCCGCAGCCCGGCGCATGGCATCGCTGTTGAGCGAACCCCCGGGGAAGACCGTCGGCTACCGCACCCGATTCGAGACACTCGTTTCCGCGGAGACGCGTGTCGAGGTCGTGACCGAAGCGCTGCTCACGCGCATGCTTCAGAACGACCCGTCGCTCGAGGGCGTCTCAGCTGTCATTTTCGACGAATTCCACGAACGCAGCATCCATGCCGACCTCGCGCTCGCGCTGACGCTCGACGCACGCTCCGTCCTGCGCGACGATCTTCGCATCATGCTCATGTCCGCCACGCTCGACGCCGCATCCGCCGCAAATCTGCTCGGCGGGAACGCCGCGGTCATCCATGCGCCGGGCCGGTGTTTCGAGGTCGGAGTGAGCTATGCGCCGCTGAAACCCGGCGCCCCGGTCGAACCGCACGCCGCCTCGGTCGTGCTGGACGCCATGCGCTCACACGACGGCCACGCGCTCGTCTTTCTCCCCGGCGAAGCGGAGATCCGCCGCACCGCCGCCAACCTCGCATCCATGCGGCACGATTTCGAGGTCCTTCCGCTTTACGGTTCGCTCTCCGCGGCCGAACAGGACCGTGTGTTCACGGAGACGGACCGCCGCCGCATTATTCTCGCCACCCCGGTCGCGGAAACCAGCATCACCATCCCCGGCATCCGCATCGTCGTCGATTCCGGCCTCGCCCGCATGCCATTCTTCTCCCCCGCGTCCGGCATGGACCAGCTCCGCACGGTCAGGATTTCGAAGGCATCCGCCGAACAGCGCCGCGGGCGTGCCGGACGCACCGCGCCGGGCGTCTGCATCCGCCTCTGGCACGAATACGAACAGAACGCCATGCCGGATTTCGCCCCGCCGGAGATCGAACACGCCGACCTCACCGAACTTGCTCTGGAGCTCGCGTATTGGGGTGTGAGCCGCGAAAAGGCCGCCGCCCTGCCCTGGATGACCCCGCCGCCCGAGGTCAAGCTCGACTACGCATTCGACCTGCTGACCGGGCTCGGCGCGGTCTCCCCCGAGACCGGCCAGATCACTCCGCACGGGAAGCTCCTGCACCGCCTGCCCGTGCATCCGCGCCTCGCGAACGCCATCCTCTTCGCGGACGCCCACGGACTCCGCCGGGAGGCGCTTCAGGTCGCCGCGATCCTCTCCGACCGCGACCCGCTCGTCGACCCGCAGACCGCCGACCTCGCCGAACGCTTCGCCGCGCTCGACAAAGCATCCGACCTCCATGCGGACCGGCAGACGGTTTCCCGTATCCGGCAGGCCGTCGCCCAGCTCGAAGCCGCTTTGCCTCATGCCGCATCCGCAGACGCAAAAACGAGACAAGCGGACGTCGCCATAGTAATCGCCGCGGCCTACCCGGACCGCATCGCCCGACGGCGCACCGGCGGCGACCGCCCCGAATACATGCTCTCCAACGGACTGGCCGCGAAGCTCGGCGCGCGCGACCCGCTCCGCGATTCCGAATACCTCGCCGTGGCGGATTCCGGCGGGCTCTCCGGCCAGCCGACGATCCGCCTCGCGCTCCCGCTCGACATCGACGCGCTTGAGGCCGCCCTGCCCGACCTCTTCCGCACGCGCCGCGAAACGGTCTGGGACGACGATGCGCTGTGCGTGCGCGTGTTCAATGTGAAGTCGGTCGGCTCGCTGACGGTCGAACGCAAACCGGCGACGCTCCGCCCCGACGACGACACGGCATCGCTCCTCATCGCCGCCGTCCGCAAACGCGGATTCGCCTCACTCGGCATTTCTCCGGCTCAGCTCAAATTCCTCCGCCGCATCCAGTTCCTGCACGCGCACGGCTGCGAGGGCTTCCCGGACAGCTCGGAACAGCACCTGCTCGACACGCTCGAAGACTGGCTCGCGCCACACCTCGACGGCATCAGCCGCCTCGACAAGCTCGCCTCGCTGGATTACCGAGCCATCTTCTCCGCCATGCTCCCGCCGAAGGCGCAGTCCACGCTGAACTCGCTCGCGCCTGAACGCTTCGAGGTCCCGAGCGGCTCGCACATCGCCATCGACTATTCCGACCCGGCCGCGCCCATGGTCCGCGTGAAGCTGCAGGAAGTCTTCGGCCTCGCGCATTCGCCGAAGATCGCGGGCGGACGCGTCCCGCTCGTATTCGACCTGTTGTCGCCCGCCATGCGGACCGTGCAGATCACGCGGAACCTGGACGATTTCTGGGACGGCTCGTATTTTCTGGTGCGGAAGGACATGCGCGGCCGCTACCCGAAGCACAACTGGCCCGAGGATCCGCGCACCGAGCCCCCTTCCCGCTCCAGCATCAAGCGCCCGAAAAAAAGCTGAACCTGCGCGCCTGTTCCCGGATTCACCGGAAAACATCATCTGACAACGACAACAGGATCGACAAGACCGAGAGGACTGATATGTCATATTCGGCCTATTCGTCCTATCTCTCCCCCTATCTGTTATACCTCGCCAGACACGCTGCCTGACATTTCTTTTTTCCCCCCTGCCATTCGCGGCTCGCGGCAAATGGGAAAAAAGGTCGAGCGCAAGCGAGCTTACCGAGGCTCGCGAATGCGAGCCCCCAGCGAAGCGGCAAGTCTGTTCCGTTCTTGATTCCGAATAGAACTCACTTCCCCAGAACTTCCTTCAGTTCCGGGGAGAAGATCCGGCTTTGGACCATTTGGTAAAGATGCTCGTCCTCGGGCGCCGCGACGGCCGCGCGGCAGAACCACAAATACGCCGCGTCGAAATCCTTCTTCACCCCGACGCCGTTTTCGTAGCAGTCCCCGAGCTTGAACATCGCCCGCGCATCGCCCCGGTCCGCCGCCCGGCGCAACCACTTGACGCCCTCGCGCGGTTTCTCCTCGACGCCGATCCCGGACAGATACCAGCTGCCGAGCATGAGCATCGCCATCGTATGGCGCTGATCCGCAGCCTTACGAATCCATTTGGCCGCCGTCGCGCGGTTCCGCCGCACGCCAATGCCGAACGCATAGCATCTGCCGAGCTCGAACTGCGCCCCGGCGAATCCCTGTTCCGCCGCCATGCGATACCATTTGACCGCTTCCGCCGCGTCCCTGTCGACGCCATCGCCAAACTCATAGCACTTCCCGACCCGGCACATTTCTTCCCCGGCCTTCTTCCTCAAATCCTGAAACTCCCGCTCGTCCATTAGAACTATCATGCATTCTTGGAAACAGCATCAACGACCTTGTAAACTTCCTCTTCGGAAACGTATGCCCCCTGAATGCGTTCGAGTTTGGCGCCGTTGGATGGATTGAAGAGCATGTCGCCGGCACCAAGCAGTTTTTCCGCACCGGAACAATCAAGGATTATGCGGCTTGACACGCTGTCAATGACGCGGAATGCGATCTTGGTCGGGATGTTCGCTTTGACGAGGCCGGTAATTACAGTTTTTCTGGTTGCCGACGTCATTGCGACAAGGTGGATGCCAACAGCACGTCCCATCTGGGCAATGCGGCAGATACTCATCTCCACTTCGTTCTTGGCATCCGACATCATGAGGTCGGAAAGCTCGTCGATGATGACGACTATGATCGGAAGCCTTTGCGGGATCACTTTTCCTTCTTCGTCCAGGACCGTCTGCGGATCGGGCGGTCTGGAATTGAACCCTGCAATTGTTTTCGCCTTGACCTTTTTCAGTACCATAATGCGTCGTTCCATCTCGTCCACGGCCCAGCGCAGGGCGAGCCTCGCCTTTTCCGAGTCGATCACAACCGGCGTGATGAGGTGGGGAATGGCATTGTACATATCGAGCTCAATGACTTTTGGATCAATCATAATGAGCTTCAACTCGTCCGGGGAGAACCGGAAGAGCAAACTCATGATGAGCGCGTTCATATAAACGGTCTTTCCGGAACCGACGGTCCCTGCGATCAACAGATGGGGAGCCTTGGCAAGGTCAAACATGGCGACCTTTCCTTGAGTGTTGCGGCCAAGCAGGATCGGGATGGCGGTTTTCGAACTGGTCCATTCCTTCGATTCAAGGAGCGGTCGGATATAGACTGTTTGCAGCGACTTGTTCGGCACCTCGATTCCGACGGCGTTCTTGCCGGGGATGGGGGCTTGAATGCGAATGCTTTCGGCTTCCAGCGCCTTGGCAATGTCATTTTCGATTTTTTTGATTCTATCGACTTTGACGCCGGGCGAAGGCGAGATCTCGAACTGCGTAACACGCGGGCCGACGGTGACGGCGGAGACAATGGCGTCGATGTTGAAGCTCACCAGAAGTTCCTGGAGGCGGTCGGAGGCGTTCTGAATGCAGGCTTTATCCACATGATTGTTTTCGTCGTCATGGCAATTCAGCAGTTCCGGGCTCGGCAGGCTGTATTTCTTTCCGACTTTTTCTATGTTTTTATCCATAAAACACCTTTCTTTCAACAGATTAATTGTCTATACGTGAAGGACAAAAATCGAAGAAGGGACACGTCTCTCCATCTTTTTTGCATTTGGGGCCTTGGGCATCACAAAAATGACTTCCAACAAACCAGCAGGGATAATCAAAGATTCCCGGATATTCTGGGTTGATCGCACGAGCCATATACATTGTTCCCTCTCGCGCCTTGATTTCATTATCCTTATCAAAAGATGTCAAACCAAGCCGCTGAAAAACTCGAACAGTATGAACGTCCGGTGAAATATCAATGCTTCTCTTGTCTCTAAGTTCTATTCCGAACCGACGCATAAGGATATTTGTTGCCATTGTCGCAATCTTTATTCCGACACCCTTAAATTGCAGAAAACGATAAATCAGCAAACCGCTTGAAGGTTTGTCATTCCAAATCCTGCTGGCATCTCCGTCATAGTCTCTCTGAATCCTTTTGACCGCACAACAGAACAAATCCGCCATGATGTCCTTAAAACGATGTTTGACGCGCTCCTTGAAAACCTTGTGGATCTCGTCACTGGATATAGCCAAGTAATCAATATCAAATCTTCCAAGTTCCTCAAAAATAATACTCGGAACTCGCCACGCATTTTCAGCTTTGGTTTGCCGATCCATAACACAGCCAAGAACAAAAGCATGCGGATACGCACCTAATGGGTTCAGCAACTCGTTAACAACATTCTTATCATCACCCTCATTAACAAAATCGGTCTTACCTTTTTCTTCTTCCAATTTTTTTTCCGCACATCTATAAAGTTCTTCTGCTGTCTTGTTTGGGAAAAACGGCTTAAGCTCACACATGGTTCATCCTTTCTTTTGTTTTTTTTGGCGGAGCCGATTATGGGTTGGAGTATTGTTACGGGAGAGATTCGTTAAACCATAGCACAGGGAGTATGACATCTTTTGTCATACCGGACATTTTCCGCATCATTTTCTGAAGAGAATGTGGGGTTCTGGCGGAAATGGTCGGAAAGAGACAAAAAAAGCCGGACGTTCCCCGTGCGTGAAAACGTAGGTTCCGCCAAGAACCCGCTCCAGAAACGACGAAGAAACGCCCAGCAAAAAAGACACAATGGTCCTTGCTGGTGTATTTCGATTTCTGGAGCAAAAGAGCTGATTTTGAAACTTGGCGGATTCACGTTTTCTTTTGCTGAAATAACCGATGTAATGAGCTTGGAAAGCGGATTTCGTGGGGCGGAATCCGTTTCCAAAACACAATTTATCCCCATATCGTAAGAATGTCAAGCCATTTTCCCGCCTTTTTTGGAGATTTTATGAGATGGAAGGGGAAGGAGACGCTTTGCGTCCTGCTTCGCTGGGGGCGGCTTCGCCGCCTCGGTGGCCTCGCTCACGCGCGGCAACAGTTTTGTTTGCCGCGAGGCGCGAACACGACGTGTGCTGATACAGTGCGCGGCTACGCTCGCGCACACCGTTTATTTCATGTCGCAGAAGATATACTGGAGCAATGGGGATGCCCCTTCGGGGGGGTGGCTTTGCCGCCTCAGTAGCCTCGCTCACGCGCGGCAACAGTTTTGTTTACCGCGAGGCGCGAACTGCAAAGATTTTTGAAAGAGGAATAATTTTTCTCTTTACCGCGAGACGCGAACGACAAAAGTTTAAAACAAACAGGGAAACAGGTCAGATACGACCTATATGTCGTATACGACTTATCACAGGAGGGAATGCCCTTTCTCTCCTGCTCGTCTGACGCTCACTTCTCCGGGGAGTCGAGCAGGACGATCTCGGCGGTGACCGGGAAATGGTCCGAGGACGCCAGACCATTGCGGAAGTCGTTGATCGTGCCGTGGGACAGCACGCGCACGCGGTCGTTCACGAAGATAAAGTCGATCGGCTTCCGGAAACTCCGCTCCTTGCGGTTCACATGGAAATCGTGGAACGTCTCGTCGCCCGCGCCGTAATGGTCGGTCTCGGACACGTCGCGCGCATTTTTCAGCACGCCGAGCACGCGCCGCACGGGCATCTCATCGGCGGTGGAGTTGAAGTCGCCGGTCAGGATGAACGGGTATTTTTCGATCATGGGCGCAAGGCGCGTCAGGATCACGTTCACGCCCTGGATCCGCGCCATGGCGCTTCGGTGGTCGAGGTGCGTATTCGCGATCACGAAGCGTTTCCCGGTCCGTCGGTCCAGCAGAAGCCCCCAGGTGCAGATGCGCGGCAGCGAGGAATCCCACGCGGAGGAGCCGGGCGTAGTCGGATCGGCGGAGAGCCAGAACGTCTCCTGCGAGATCACCTCGAAGCGTTCCGGGTCGTAGAAGACGGCGTTGTGCTCGTCGCCCTTGCGTTTGTCGCGTCCGACGCCGAAATAGCCGAACTTGAGCGCTTCCTTCAGGTCGCTGATCGGCCCCGCCAGCGTCTCCTGCGTGCCGATGAGCTCGAACCGGTTCTCGCGGATGGTCTGCACCATGCGCGGCAGGCGGTCGCGCCACGAGTTCGGCGAACGGTCGTTCGGACCGCGCACGTTGTAAGTCGCCACATGGATCAAATCCTTCTTCGCATCGGCGTCCGCCTTCGAGATCTGCGCGCCGGAAAGCTCCAGCGCCGCGATCACGCTCAAAGCCGCACACGCGGCGACCATCAGCACGGCGGACAAGCCGCCCGATTTCGCACAAAAAAATCTCTTCATGGGACGCTCCTCTCCCCGTTGGTTTCACTCATCGCATCGTCGGACGCCGCCGTAACGAGCGGCAGCAGGTCACGGCGGCCGTTCTGACCGATTTCGGCCTCCCGGACGCTCCTGACATCCAGATCCGCCGCCCCGTCCGCCAGGATCGCGCGCACGCGCTGCCCCGCCTGAAGCCCGCCGACGCCCGTGATCTGCCGTCCCGTGCCGGGTTCCGCCAGATAAACATAGCCCTGCTTCAGGATCCTGAAGGGGTCGTAGGCATCGAGTTCGGCGCGGACACGTTCCAGGCGGTGTGTCGCAGCATCGGCGCGGCGCGTCAGCGCGACCGAGGCGGACTGCATCAGCATGTCCACGCGCTGCATGCGCTCCAGCGCCAGGCGCATGGAGTCGCGGAACACCTTCGAGCCCATCACCTGTGCGAGCCGCCCGGCGGACCGCTCCACTGCGTACGAAGCGGCGGTATTCATCCTCAGGCGCAGGGCGTCGAGGGAGTCCAGCAGGACGCGTTTCTCGGGGACCAGCTGTTCCGCCGCCCCGCTCGGAGTCGGCGCACGCATGTCGGCGGCGAAGTCCGAGATCGTGAAATCGATCTCGTGCCCGACCGCGCTCACGACCGGGATCGCCGAGGCATAGATCGCACGCGCCAGCACCTCTTCGTTGAACGGCCACAGGTCCTCCATCGAACCGCCGCCTCGGGTGAGCACGATCACGTCCACGCCGCCCGCCCGGTTGAAGAACCGCACCGCGCGCGCGAGTTTTTCCGCCGCGCCCTTCCCCTGCACGGGGGCGGGACAGAGGCGGATTTCGAGGTTGGGGAACCGCGCGAGCGCGATCTTCATGAAATCCTTCACGGCGGCGCCGGAGGGCGAGCTGATGACGCCGATGCGGCGCGGCAGGAACGGGATCGGTTTCTTGTGTTCCGGGTCGAAGATCCCCTCGGCGGCCAGTTTCTCCTTCAGCACGGCGAACTGCCGGTGCAGGTCCCCCACGCCGCACATGCGCATCTTCTTGATGTAGAACTGGTAATCGCCCCGCTGCGTGTAAAGGGAGAGCGAGCCGAATACCTCCACCTGGTCGCCGACCTTCAGGCCGAGCTTCCGGCAGACTTCGGACCCGCTGAAATACACCGCGCGCACCTGCGATGACGCATCCTTCAGCGTCAGGTAGACATGCCCGGACCGGTACGGATTGTACGAGCCGACCTCGCCGGTCAGCCAGATGGGACGGAACGACTCTTCCAGGACAGTCTTGACCACGCCGTTCAGCTCGGTGACAGTCCAGGGGCGTTCCTCTCCGGCCGAGCCGGACGATTGTTCCGGTTCACTCCACATCGCCGTCCTGTTCCTCCGAGCCGGGCAGGATGGCTCCGCAGCTCACGATGAGGCGCATGGCGTCGGACACGCTCATATCGAGCATGATGCACTCGTCGCGCGGGATGAACATCAGGAATCCGCTTGTCGGGTTCGGCGTGGTCGGCATGAAGACGCTGATCAGGTCGCCTTTTTCGAGGCGGCGGGCGACCTCGCTGTTTTCCGATGTGTTCTCGTTGGTCATGAATCCGATGGCATAGCAGCCCTTGCGGGGGTATTCGATCAGGACGACCTGCCGGAACATGTTGCCCGATTTCGACGACATGATCGTGTCGCCGATCTGCTTGCAGGTCGAATAGATGAAGTTGACGAGCGGGACTTTCAGCAGCAGGGCCTGCGCCTTTGCGATGACCTTGCGCCCGATGGTGACCTTCATCAGGAGGCCCAGGAAGAACAGGAATGCCAGGATCGCGATCAGTGCCAGCACGCGGATGATCTGCGTGCGCCAGAAGGGCGGCAGTCCGGACATCAGCCCCAGGGTGTCCGCGAGCGTCAACCCCCAGCCCGTGAGGCGGGAATAGAGATACCATGCGACCCAGAGCGAGAGCACGATCGGGACCGCCACGAGGATGCCGGTCACGATCATATTGCGGAAGAACTGGAAATGCTTCTTCGAGGGAGCTTTCTTATCTGTTTTATTGAGCTCTGCTTTATTCGGCATCGGTCGTGTCTCCTTCCTCTTCCGGGATCCGTTCAAGTTTCAGTTTCCGCACGGTACGGGAATCCGCCTCCAGGATGGTCGCGCGGTACTTTCCCGGCTCCTCATACGTCTCGCCGGCACGCGGAATGCGGCCGAACATGGCGCAGATGTAGCCGCCGATGGTATCGGCTTCCTCGGAATCGTCGATCCCGGTCCCCGCCAGAGTATTCACGTCGTCCACGGGCGTGCGTGCGTCCAGGATCACGGACCCGTCCTCCAGGCAGACCGGCTGTTCCTCGAAATCCTCTTCGGTATCGTATTCATCATGGATCTCGCCCACGATCTCCTCAATGATATCCTCGAACGTGACGACACCCGAGGTCCCGCCATATTCGTCGATGATGACGGCGAAATGATTGCTCGTACGCTTGATCTGGCGAAGCAGATCGGAGACATCCTTGGTCTCCGGGATGAAGATCGGAGGGCGCGCAAGTTCGGCCAGGGTCCGCCCCTCCAGACTGTGTTCGTCGATGAAGTCCTTTGCATACAGGATGCCCTTCACGTCGTCCAGGTTCGCGCCGTAGACGGGGATGCGGCTGTGGCCGGACGTGACGAAGACCTTCTTGGCCTCCGCGACGCTCGCGGAAGCCGGGATCGCCTCCAGGTCGACGCGCGGCGTCATGATCTCGCGGACTTTCATCCCGCCAAGCTCCAGGATGCCGCGGATCATCTTTTTTTCCTCTTCCTCCAGGCCGTCCGCGCCGTCCTCGTCCGCGCCGTCCACCAGGCTCATGATCTCGTCTTCGGCGGAGGCGAGTTCGTCGGGGGCGTCCGCCCGGTGCCAGTCATCGCCCGCCGTCGTGACTTTTTCGATCAGTGTGGCGAGCGGACGGAAGAAACGGCTGGCGACAATCGGGATCGTGAATTTCAGGACGGCCAGGTCGAACCGCAGCAGCACCAGCCGGGCCACCAGTTCGGAAATCACGGTCAGGATCGTGACCGCCGCCATGATGACCAGCCAGCCCCATCGGTGCGCGAATTCCGGTGCCACGGCGCCTGTCCATTCCGTGGCAAGCACACCGGCGAACGCCGCCAGAATGCACAGGATCAGTTTCAGCACGGCGCGGATGGATTCCTCGCGGTCATGCCAGCCCTCCAGTCTTTCCGCGAACTTGCGGTCGCGTTCCGCGACCTTCAGAATGCGTCCTCCGGTCAGCGAGGAAAACGCCTCGAACGCGGCGGTGATCCAGAGATACAGGACGGAGCAGACAATGAAGAGCACCAGGTTCATTCGGCGTCTTCCTTATATTCCATTGCGGGGATGAGACCGGCCCTGCGGAGTCCGGCCATCACGCGCCTTTCCGCGCGGCGCATCACGCGCTTCGCCTTCGGATTCAGGTCGTCGTACCCGGCCGCATGAAGCAGTCCGTGCGCCACATAGAGCGCCACCTCCTCCGCATACGGCAGGTTGCGTTTCAGGGCCTGTTCAAGGGCGACGGCAGGGCAGACGATGAGTTCGACGGAGGGATCCGCGTCGCCGCAGTCGTTCGCTTCGTCCGCGTTCGCTTCGTCCGCGAATCCCGGATCGTCTTCCGCGCGGTAATCGAAGCTGATGACGTCCGTCGGGCCGTGATGTCCCAGAAACTCCTCGTTCACGCGCGCGATGCCCGCCGGGGACAGGAACGAGACGCAAATGCCGCCGGGCACGTCGTGAAGCCCGGCAAGCTCCGCCGCCGCGGCAGTCATCCTGCGGAGCCGGATCCGGGAAGGCGCGGGGAATCGTCTCCCCGCACGCCAGATGGTGACCGCCTTCATGCTTTCTTCTCCCCGGCCGGGTCCGTCTTCACTCTCGAATAGGAAACCCGCGTATGGTTCATGGATTTGAGGGTCTTCAGAAACGATTCCCGTATCCGCGTGAGCTGTTCCAGCGTGATGCGGGCGGCATCCAGCTGTTTGCGCAGGAGTTTGCCGTTGAATATCTCTTCCACCTTGGCACGCACTTTCTCCTCGGTCGGGTCGGACAGGGAACAGACAGCCGCCTCGCAGCAATCCGCCAGCATCAGGATCACGCACTCGAGTTCCTCCGGCAGAGGGCCGGGATAACGGAACGGCGCTTCAGAGGGAGTCTTCCCCGTGCGCTCCTTTTCCTTTTCATAGAAGGTCGAAATAAAATCGTCGCCGTGATGGCATTCGATGGCGCGCCGGATCGGAGTTTTCAGCTTATAGCGTTTCGCCAGCTGCACGCCGAATTCCACATGGCAGCGGATGATCTCCGCGCTCTCCGCCGGATTCAAATCCTTGTACATGTCCCTGCCGTTCGAATTCTCCGTGAACATCTCCGGCGAGGCGAGCTTTCCGACGTCGTGGAAAAGCGCGTACGCCTGCGCCTTCAGCGAGACGCCGCCCACGCAGTTCGCAGCCTCTTCCGCCAGCAGCGCCACTCGTTCGCAGTGGTGGTAGGTGCCGGGCGCCTCCATCTGCAGTTTCTTCAGCAGAGGATGGTTCCGGTCGGTCAGCGACAGGTACGACATGTTGCTCGTCACGTCCAGCACGGTCTCCAGCGCGATGATCAGTGCGCCGGAGAGCATCGCGGTCAGCAGCCCGGAAGTCAACGGCACGGCCAGGCTGAATCCCAGCCGGTTCCAGTCGTGCATCTGCACGATCGTGAGGAAGTCGGGATTCTGCTGGAAGATCAGCGAAGCCAAGCACATCGTGACCGCACAGGCGAGGAACGACCGGACGAAGTATTTCTTGTAGTCGTAGACCTGGCGCACCGCCGCGGTGCCGACGGCGCAGACGAAAAGTCCCGTCGCAAAGGCGGGGAACGAGAAATCCAGCGCCACGGACGACACGCCCGCCACGAACAGCCCCGCGAACACCGCCGACCGTCCGCTGTAGATCGAGGCGATCACCAGCGCGGGCAGAGCCAGCGGCATCGCCAGGTACAGCGGGACAACCGGATACCCCTTGCCGAGCGCGAAATCGTTGTACATCTCCATGAACAACCGGTTGCACAGCAGCGAGAAGATCACCACGAAGCCGATCAGCCAGATCGAACGGTTGTTGCCGACGAGTTCCGGGTGGACGCGCAGGATGAAAATGCAGGAAAGCACGATCAGGAGCGCCACGAGCATCGTCTTCTGGAAAAGGTTGCTCCAGGTGCGCTGTTCACGGAGATACTCGTTGTAGCGGATCTGGTACGCCTTGTAGATCTCCGCCTGCTCCTCGGTCAGTTTTTCGTTCTTATGGATCAGGATCATGTCCTTCTTGTACTGGATTTCCGGCTCGCGGCGTTCCTTCGGGATCTCCAGAAACTCCCGGTCCATGCGTTGTCTGGTCAGATCTTCGTCGTATGTCAGGTTGCCGTTCGCATACAGGTCCCGGAAAAACCGCATGAGCGTTTCTTCGTAGGGATAACGCTGGTCAAAGGACACTGTGGACAGAAGGGAGTTCACGGTCTGCGCCGCGGCAAGATCCGGCGTCGGGAGGTCGCTGACCTTGAACGGCCCGAGATCCCGTCCGTCGGAATCCAATATCATCGCGTTCATCTGCGCATTGACCGCCCTGGCGCCGTCGCCCTCGGACAGTTCGCCGGTGAACGGCTGCGACTTCTTCTGTTCCTCCACGGTCGCGATGCCGCCGAGGACGATCTCCTTCACCTGCGCGGCGGCCTTTGCCTTCCGGGTGTCGTCAAGCGCCGTCTGCCGGAGGAAATTATAGAGAAGCGCCGGGATCCCCTGCACGAACGACACCATTTCAAGAGTCTCCGGATCGGGGTTCTCCGGGGCGGCATAGGGCTTATGCTCCTCTTCAAGAGCGTTTCTGCGCGAGATCTCCTGCATCAGGAGCTCATACCCTTTCAGGATCTTATCCGAGCGTTCCCGGTCGTACTGGAAATAACGCGGAAACTCCATCGCGAACTTCTGAAAAACAAGATTCGCCTCTTTTTTGTTCTGATAGGAAAAATCGCAGACGGCTTCGATGTCCTGCGTGGCCTGCGATCCTTTTTCGATCGACGGCAGGTCGCTCTGGCTCGGGATCCAGAGCAATGCCACGCCTGCGCCGAAGACCATCAGGATCATCAGCAGGGACACGATCAGCGAATGCTGCAGCCATGTGCCGATCCGTTCGAAAAACTCTTTTCTGCTTTTCCTTTCTCCAGCCATTGCTTCAGTCCTTTCTTTCTTTTCCGTGCTTCTCATAGGCGCGGATGATCTTTTCCACAAGCGGATGCCGTACCACATCCCGCGTGTCGAAACGGCAGACCTGCACGCCGTCGATGTCCGCCAGACAGTCCAGCGCATGCGGGAGGCCGGACTGTCCGTGCGGGATATCCGCCTGCGACGGATCGCCGCAGACCACGCACTTGGAGTGGAATCCCAGGCGGGTAAGGAACATGAACATCTGTTCGTTGGACGCGTTCTGCGCTTCGTCCAGGATCACGAACGCATGGTTCAGCGTCCGTCCGCGCATGAATGCCAGCGGCGCGACCTCGATCACGCCGCGCGACATCAGCTCCTCGGCGGCAGCGTAATCCATCATTTCGTGAAGCGCGTCGTGCAGAGGACGCAGATACGGATTGATCTTCTCCTGAAGCGTGCCGGGCAGGAAGCCGAGGTTCTCCCCGGCTTCGACCGCGGGGCGCGTCAGGACGATGCGGTTGTACTTCCCCGCGACGAGCAGGGAGACCGCCATCGCCATGGCCAGATAAGTCTTGCCGGTCCCGGCCGGGCCGACGCCGAACACCAGGTCCTTGCCTCGCATGGCACGCAGATATGCCAGCTGGTTCGGAGACCGCGCGGAAACATCCTTTTTCCCGGGGCCGACGGTGACGCGTTCGGCGAAATACGTGCCGAGGTCCTGTTCGCGGCCCTCGCGCCACGCGTCAAGCGCCAGGTCGAATTCGGATTGATCCAGGCAACGCGCACGCTCTTTTTGAAGCCGGCGGAGTTCCCGGAGGAACCCCTCGCCCCGGCCGTCGGCGGTATCCTTCACGGACATCGCCCAGGATTCGCGCGCGGCGAACTTCACGCCGAGGCTGTATTCCGCGGCGGCGAGGTTTCCGGTCAGGTTCCCGGCGAACGCCGATTCCAGCGTGCCCGGACTGTCGAAATAGACGCGCCCTCCTCCGTTTTTACTGTCGGGGGAAGCGCCGTCGGGAGCCTGTTCCGTGGATTGCATAAAAGATGTGATTACTTCGAAGAAACGGGGGCTTTCTTCACGGCCGGGATCACGAGCTTCATCCCCGGCTTCAGGAAATTCGGCTTCCCGTTCAGGAGTTCTTTGTTTGCGTCGAAGATGATCTCCCACGCGGTGCCGTCGTGGTAAAGCGCCTTGGCGATCACGGAGAGGGAGTCGCCGTCCTTCACGACATATTCCGTGGAGGCCTGGTCGGGATCCGCGACAAGCTTCTCGCGAACCGGCTTGGCGGGTTCTTTGGCAGCGGCCTCCTTATCCTTGGCGGGTTCGTCCTTGATGCCCTTCGCGGCGCGGACTTCCGCCCTGCGCTGCGCCATGATGTCGTCATTGGTCATCACATTGATTTTTTCGACTCCGGCGGACTTGCAGAAACCGATGGCGGCGTCCAGATCGGCGGAAGCGGAAGACGGACGGGCGTAAAGGATCACGGCGATGTCCTTATTGGCCTTGGCGGCGTCGCCGAGGGCGCCCTTCAGCGCGGCGGCATTCACGCGTTCGCCGTTGACGGCATAGACGCCGTCGACTCCGGCTTCAGCCGGGAACACATCGACGCGCATGAATTTCGCGGGGGCGGCGGGCTTGACTTCGACCGGAGCGGGCTCCTGGTCCTGAACCTTCGGCCTGGCGGCCTCGGGCGTCTCATCCACCTTCTTTACGGGCGCGGTTTTTTCGGTGTTCTCATTGGCCGCGACGACTGCGACCGTCTCCTTGCCGTCGACGGGACGGGGTTCCCCGAACGCCTCGGCATAGGCGGGATTCCCGTCCGGCATCTCCTCGGGGGGCTGCCAGTCGGGATAGGAGGACTGGATTCCGGGGGTCCAGGCTTCGGCGTTTTCGTCATCCGGCGGCGGCACGTTGGAGGCACAGGAGACAAGAGCGAACATAGCGGCGAACGAAACTGCGAGCGAAAGCGATTTCATAAGGAACCTCCGAAAAAGATATTGATTAAGTTTGACTGAAAAACAAAACGGGGCGTTTCGAATCCGGTTGCGGTCATTTGCAGCGGCGAAGCGCGATCACGCCGTTGTGTCCGCCGAACCCGAGATTGGTGTTCATGGCCACCTCGACCTTGCGTTCCCGCGCGGTGTTCGGCGTATAGTCCAGGTCGCATTCGGGATCCGGGGTGGTATAGTTGATCGTCGGCGGGATGATGCCGGTCTCGATGGCCTTCGAGGCGATGATGGTCTCGAAACCGCCGGCGGCGCCGAGTCCGTGCCCCATGGCACCCTTGGTGCTGCTGATCGCCATCTTGTAGGCATGGTCCCCGAACAGCGTCTTGATCGCCTGGGTTTCGCAGAGGTCGTTGAGGTGCGTGCTGGTGCCGTGGGCGTTGATGTAGTCCACGTCTTCCGGGTTCAGCCCGGCATTGTCCAGCGCCATCTGGAATGCGCGCATGCCGCCGGAACCGCCGGGAATGGGCGCGGTCATGTGGAACGCGTCCCCGGTGGCGCCGTATCCGACCACTTCACAGTGGATATGGGCGCCGCGCTTCACGGCATGTTCATACTCCTCAAGGATGAGGATGCCGGCGCCCTCGGACATCACGAACCCGTCGCGGTCGCGGTCGAACGGACGGCTGGCGAGCTCGGGGGTGTCGTTAAAATGGGTGCTCATGGCCTTCATGGAGCAGAATCCTGCATAGCCGAGGCGGGTGATGGAGGACTCCGCGCCGCCGGTGACCATCATATCCGCGCGTCCGTCGGCGATCGCGTCGAAGCTCGCGCCGATGGCGTGCGTCGCGGTGGAACAGGCGGAGACGACCGAGAAATTCGGGCCGCCCGCGCCGCAGCGGATGGAAATCATGCCGGAGGCCATATTCGTAATGATGGACGGGATCATGAAGGGCGAGACGAAGCGCGGCCCCTTGGTCAGGAGCACGGAGCACTGGCTCTCGATGGTGTGCAGGCCGCCGATGCCGCTGCCGACCACCACGCCGACGCGGTTCACGTCGAGTCCGCTGCCCTCATCCCGGAAATCGGCGGGCAGTCCGGCGTCGCGCCGGGCCTCGTCGAATGCGACAAGAGCGAACGTAACGAAGCTGTCCACCCTGCGGTAGTCCTTTTCGGACACGACGCTCGACCAATCAAGGTTCTTCACCTCGCCGCCGACCTGAGTCTTGAAATCGCTCGGGTCGAACTGGGTCACGCGCCCGATGCCGCAGCGCCCGTTGATCAGGGCATCCCACATGGTGTTCACATCGTTCCCCACGCAGGAAACCGCTCCATATCCGGTTATTACAACTCTCCGTCTGTTCATTGTGTCTTTTATCTCCGGTCGCAAAGAATAGAAAAGAAAAAAAGGGGTCACTCAAGACGAATGACCCCGGGAAGCAAAATCAAGGAAATTATTCCTTGGCAGCAGCCTTGCTCTCAATGTATTTGATCGCATCGCCGACGGTCTTCAGGTTCTCGGCTTCCTCGTCCGGGATTTCGGAACCGAATTCCTCTTCGAGAGCCATGATCATTTCCACGATATCAAGGGAGTCGGCGTTCAGGTCTTCGACGAAACGGGCGTCTTCGGTGACCTGGTCTTCCTGGACGGCGAGCTGCTTCACGACGAGCTCTTTGACTTTTTGTGCGATTTCGGACATGTTAAATCCTTTCGTAATGGTATGAAGGGTTGGTTGTCGTTTTCGTTTTTCGTAACGTGTATAGACTATAATATACACCGCTTTTGCGTTTTTTCAAATCCGTTGCACGCTTTTTTGTGTATTTATAGCCTTATATCGTGTTTTTTTCCGTTCCAGATGCAATTTGTTACATCAGGAAGCCGCCGCAGACGTTGATGACCTGTCCGGTCACGTAGTCAGAATCCGGCCCGCAGAGGAACGCCACGACGTTGGCGACGTCCTGGGGTTTGCCGCCGCGCTTCAGCGGGATCAGCTCCAGGAAGAACTTCTTGGCTTCGTCGGGCAGATTTTCCGTCATGTCGGTCATGATGTAGCCGGGCGCAACCGCGTTCACCATGATGTTGCGGCTGCCGAGTTCCTTCGCCACGGACTTCGTAATGCCGATGACGCCGGCTTTGGAGGCGGAATAGTTGACCTGTCCGGCGTTTCCGGCGCGTCCGACCACGCTGGAGATGTTCACGATCTTGCCGTAGCGGGCTTTCATCATGGGGCGGATGGCGGCCTTGGTGAAATTGTAGGTGCCCTTCAGGTTGACGGCGATCACGGCGTCCCAATCGGCTTCGCTCATGCGCATGAGCAGGTTGTCCTTGGTGATGCCGGCGCAGTTCACGAGGATGTCCAGACGGCCGAATTTCTCCATGACGGTCTTCACGGCCGCTTCGGCGTCCTCGGCTTTCGCCACGTTCGCCGCGATAGCGATGGCGTCGATGCCCTGTGCGCAGAATTCCGCCACGGTCTTGTCGGCGGTTTCCTGCATGATGTCCACGACGGCGAGTTTCGCGCCTTCCTGCGCCAGACGTTCGCAGATCGCGCGACCGATGCCGCGGGCTCCGCCGGTCACCAGCGCCACTCTGTTTTCGAGTTGACTCATTGTGTTTCTCCTGATTCGGGGTTCCGTATGCTTGGGTTGTGTTTGTTTCGAGAAAATGTAACTGCAGATGCGTTAATCAGGCGTCCGCCAGGCCGTCCGCGCCGGATACGTTGTGCAGGGCCGCGCCGGGCAGGATCTTCCGCACGAGGCCCGTCAGGACCGTGCCCGGTCCGAACTCCACGAAACGCTCCGCGCCGAACCGTTCCGCCATGACGCGCACGCAGGTATCCCAGCGGACGCTGCCGGCGACCTGGGAGACCAGGTTCGCACGGATCTTCGCCGGGTCGGATTCGGGTTCGCCCGTGAAATTCTGAAGCACGGGGAATTTCGGCGCATTCATCGGAGTGGCGTCCAGCACGGGCGCCAAAGCGGCCCCCGCCGAAGCCATCATGCGGCTGTGGAACGCTCCCGCCACGTTCAACGGCAGGGCGCGCTTGACGCCGCGTTCCTTCAGGATGCCGCACGCCTTCAGCACCAGGTCCTTTACGCCGCTGATGACGATCTGGCCGGGCGAATTGTAGTTGGCGACGTCGATGCCGCACTCCTCGCAGACACCGGCGATCACGGCCGGGTCGCCGCCGATGATGGCGGCCATGCCGCCCTCGGCTTCGTGGCAGGCGGCGTCCATCAGGGCGGCGCGCTTCGCAACGAGTTTCAGGCCGTCCTCGAACGTGAACGTCCCGGCGGATGCGAACGCCGCATATTCACCGAGGCTGAGGCCGCCGGCCGCGACAGCTTCCTCGCCGGGGTTCCGCTCCAGCCATGCGGCCAGGCATGCCATGCTGGTGGTATAGATCGCGGGCTGGCAGTTCGCCGTCGCGGTCAGGTCGGATTCCGGACCTTCGAAGCACAGTTCGGACAGGCTGCGGCCGAGCACCGCGTCGGCACGGTCAAAGACCGATTTCGCCGCGGGCGACGCTTCATACAGGTCTTTCCCCATTCCGACGGTCTGGGCGCCCTGCCCCGAGAATAAAAACGCTGTTTTCAATGTCGTTTTCCTTTCGCAAATAACAATCTGCCGCCGGATATGCCTGATCATTTCCGGAAAAAAGCAGACCTAATAAAATACCACAGTTTTCCGAAAATGCAAATCCGCCGGGCGTCCCGTCGTCATGGGGACAGGAAAACGGATGCCGCGCCGCGTCAGGCCAGCGCGCAGCGGATCATTCTCTCCGAGACCGGTCCCGGACGCAGAACGCTCCATGTGCTGTCGCGCTCCACTTTGATGACGGTCGACGCCTCGGAGTCCGGCGGGATCGCTCCGCCGTCCAGGATGCCGTCCGGGGAAAACGCGAGCGATTCCAGCGCTTCGTCCACGGTGTGCGCCGGCGGCCGGCCGGAAAGGTTCGCGCTGGTCGAGGCGAGCGGACGCCCGTAGGCCTCCAGCAGATGGAGCAGCGCCGGATGTCCGGGGATGCGGAACCCGGTGAACGCCTCCCCGTCCGGCACGATCAGGGTCACGGGACCGGGGCAGAATGCCACGGCAAGACGCTTCGCGGTCTCCGGCATGGAGGGAAACGAGGAAAACACGGCCTGGCGCGAGGCAAAGAAAAGCGTGAGGAGCTTGGACGCGGGCCGCCGTTTCATCTCGTAGATCTTCGCGCGGGCGGGTTCATGCGATGCATCGCAGACCAGGCCGTACACGGTCTCAGTCGGGACCAGCAGGACGCCGTCTTCGCGCCGGAGGATATCGCAGAAGACCTCGGCGGCGGACGCGTCGGAACAGGGGATCCGCTCCATGGCGTTACTCGGAGTAGATGTAAATCACTTCGCCGTCGCGGCACAGATGGTACTGCTCGCGGGCGACTTTTTCAACTGCGGAGGCGTTGTGCTGGAGGTCGTGGACTTCCTGCTGAAGCGTGAGGTATTCCGCCTTCTTCCGGTCCAGATCGGCCCGAAGGCTTGCCACATCCTGCAGGGTGCGCTTGTACTTCTGATATGCCGGCAGCACGAGGATGCCGGATATGATCAGGACCAGCACCAGAAGGACATAAATGAAGCTTGTCAGGACTTTTCCCATTCTTTCACCTCGTTATCAGTAATATAGCACATTCTGCGCAAAATACAATAAAAAAAACGAAAAAACCTCCGCCCGGGGAGGAGCGGAGGCTGGATCGCACTGTCCGGGACGGCGCGGGGCCGTCCCGTCCGGAGTGTTTCTTATCCGAGTTTGGCGACGCTTTCGTCGATCTTCTTCTTGATCGTCTCGAACGCGGCCTGGTTCTGAAGCTGTTCGAGCGTGTTCAGTGCGTTTCTGAACTTGGTGCGCTCGACCACTTCGTCGCCGATGGTCACGCAGATCGTGCCGTCCTGTTCGGGACGGGACGAGAACGCGGCGTCCATGTCGACCTTGTCCGTGTAGTTCTTGCTGCGGACGTATTCGGAGATCATGCCGATGAGGAGCTGGCCGGGGCAGTCGTCCTGCTTGGCGCAAATCGTGACGGTGATCGTGAAGCGGTTCGGAGCCGTACCGCGCATGATCGGGATCTTGGCGTCGAAGAGCTGGCTGCGGTTCTGGTAGACCGTGTGCAGCAGGTGATGCGCTTCGTGGGAGCCGGGCTGGCCGCCGATGTGGTCCTTGTAGCACTGGTTGACCAGGAAGTTGTCCTGGCACTTCTGGACCTGCTGGGACTTGTCGGCCGCGTAGAGGCCCTGCTGGCGCTGGATGCGGATCGCGTCCGTGACGCCGACGGGCTGGCCGCCGCCGGAGATGCAGCCGCCGGGGCACGCCATGACTTCGACGAAGTCGTAGT
Source organism: Lentisphaeria bacterium (assembly GCA_017541665.1). Lineage (GTDB taxonomy): Bacteria > Verrucomicrobiota > Lentisphaeria > Victivallales > UBA1829 > UBA1732. Next base: position 47,489 of record JAFXYP010000046.1, read on the forward strand.
GAGCCTTGCCGGAACGGATGTCGCCGATGAGGCGCTTGGCGTTGGCGAGGCCGTGGACGACGGCCACGCGGATTTCCTTGCCCGCCGCGGTCACGGTGGCTTCCTTGAGGGTGTTCATGCCGCGGACGGCCTTGAAGTCGACGGAGGCGAGCGGCTTGCCGTCGAGTTTTTCGACCGCATAGCGGAGCGCGGCTTCCATGACGCCGCCGGACGCGCCGAAGATGACGCCGCCGCCGGTAGCGAATCCCATGGGCATGTCGAATGCTTCGGGCTGGAGCTCGTTGAGCTTGATGCCCATCGAATTGATCATGCGCTGGACTTCGCTGGTGGTCACGACGATGTCGACTTCCTGCTTGCCGTCCACGTTGAACTTCGGCAGCTGGGCCTCGAATTTCTTCGCCGTGCAGGGCATGATGGAGACGACCACGAGGTCCTCGCGCTTGCAGCCGAGCTGTTCGGGCAGGACCTTCTTGGCGATGGAGCCGAACATGGCCTGCGGGGAACGGCAGCTGGAGATATGCGGGATCATTTCAGGGAAGTAGATCTCTGCGAACTTGACCCAGGCGGGGCAGCAGCTGGTGAACATCGGGAGCGTGCCGCCGTTGGCAATGCGGTCGATGAGCTCGGTGGCTTCCTCGAAGATGGTCATGTCGGCGGAGAAGCTGGTGTCATAGACGTGCTTGAAGCCCATGAGCTTCAGGGCGGCGACGAGCTTGCCCGCCACGTTCTCGCCCGGCTTCGCGCCGAAATATTCGCCCAGCGCCACGCGGACGGCCGGTGCGACCTGGACCACGACGGTCTTGCTGGGGTCGTACAGGGCGTCCCACACGCGGTTGCGGTCCTGCTTCGGGACGATCGCGCCGGTGGGGCAGACGGCGGCGCACTGGCCGCAGTTCACGCACTCGACCGCGCCGAGGGAAGCGCCGAAGGCCGGGGCCACACGGGCGTTCGAGCCGCGGTTGGAGAAGTCGATGGCGCCGATGCCCTGGATTTCGGAGCAGACGCGCACGCAGTCGCCGCAGAGCACGCACTTGTTCGGGTCGCGGACGAGCGACGGGGAGGAGAAGTCGATCGGGTCGTCCTTCTTCACGGATTTGTAGCGGATGTCCTGGACGCCGAGCTGGTAGGCGATGCGCTGGAGGGTGCAGTTCTCGTTGCGGGCGCAGGTCGGGCATTCGCGGCTGTGGTTGGCGAGCAGGAGTTCCACGCTGATCTTGCGCATGTCGCGAATCTCCTTGGTGTCCGTGTGGACGACCATGCCGGGCGCGGGGGCGGTGGAGCAGGACGCCATGATGCCCTTGCCCTCGACGAGGACGAGGCAGAGGCGGCACGCGCCGTAGATGCTCAGTTCGGAGTGGTAGCAGAAGGTCGGGATCTCGATCCCGGCTTTGCGGATGACTTCCAGGAGGTTGCGCTCGTTGGTGAACGTGACTTCCCGTCCGTTGACGGTCAATGTTTTAACGTTATCGGCCATGATGAATAGTCCTTATAGTTGTCAGATTCCCTTGACGGCGCCGAACTTGCATGCGGCCTTGCATGCGCCGCACTTGATGCATTTTTCGGGGTCGATGCGGTGCGCTTCCTTCACCTTGCCGGCGATCGCGCCGACGGGGCACTTGCGGGCGCAGGCGGTGCAGCCCTTGCACTTCGCGGGGTCGATCTCGGGACGGGCGAGCGCCTTGCATTCGCCGGTCGGGCAGATCTTGCGGAAGACGTGGTCCTCGTACTCCTTGCGGAAATAGCGCAGGGTGGAGAGGACCGGGTTCGGGGCGGTCTTGCCGAGGCCGCAGAGGGAGCCGAGCTGGACGGCCTTCGCGGTCTTCTCGAGGAGGTCGAGCGTTTCGGCCGTGGCGCGGCCTTCGATGATGTCGTCGAGCAGCGCGAGCATCTGCTTCGTGCCTTCGCGGCACGGCACGCACTTGCCGCAGGATTCGTTCTGGGTGAACTGCATGAAGAACCGCGCGATGCGGACCATGCAGGTCTGCTTGTTCATGACCACGAGTCCGCCGGAGCCGACCATAGCGCCGGCGCTCTTCAGGGAGTCGAAGTCGAGCGGGAGGTCGAGGAGGTCGGGGACCAGGCAGCCGCCGGAGGGGCCGCCGATCTGCACGGACTTGAAGTCCTCGCCGGTCACCTTGCCGGTGTTGTCCGTCACGCCGCCGCCGATGTTGTAAACGATCTCGCGGAGGGTGGTGCCGAACGGGACTTCGATGAGGCCGGTGTTCGCGACGTGGCCGGTGAGGGCGAACGTCTTGGTGCCGGGGGAGTTCTGGGGGCCGACTTCACGGTACTTCTCCGCGCCGTTGCGGATGATGTACGCCACGGAGGCGAGCGTCTCCACGTTGTTGATGACGGTCGGCTTGCCGTAGAGGCCCTTCTGGGCCGGGAACGGCGGCTTCGGCATCGGCATGCCGCGCTTGCCTTCCACGGAGGCGATCAGGGCGGTCTCTTCGCCGCAGACGAACGCGCCGGCGCCTTCCATCACGCGGATGGTGAAGTTGAAGTTCGTGCCGAAGAGGTTCTTGCCCAGCAGGCCGTACGCCTCGGCGTCGGCGATCGCCTTGCGGATGCGTTCCACGGCCAGCGGGTACTCGGCGCGGACGTACACGACGCCCTCGTCGGCGCCGATCGCACGACCGGCGATCATCATGCCTTCAAGCACGGCGTGCGGGTTGCCTTCCATGACGGAGCGGTCCATGAACGCGCCGGGGTCGCCTTCGTCGCCGTTGCAGATGACGTATTTCTTGTCATTCTGGGAGGCGAGCGTGAATTTCCACTTCAGGCCGGTGGGGAAACCGCCGCCGCCGCGGCCGCGGAGACCGGCGTCGATCATGGTCTGGCAGACCTGTTCCGGGGTCATCTCGGTAATGGCCTTGCGCGCGCCGATGTAACCGTCGCGGGCGATGTATTCCTCGACGTCGTCGGGCTCGATCATGTAGTTGGCCAGCACGACGCGGGTCTGGCGGGCGTAGAACGCGATCTCGTCCTCGTGGCGGCAGGCCTTGCCGCTGACGGGGTCGACGTAGACCAGGCGGTCGATGATCTCGCCGTTGAGGAGCGTCACATGGACGATCTCGGCGGCGTCTTCGGGTTTCACGTGGCAGTAGAAGATGCCTTCGGGTTCGATGCGGAGGATCGGGCCCATCTGGCAGAATCCCTGGCAGCCGCTCTTGGAGAAATAGGTGGCGCCTTCGTTCCTGGAGCAATCGTGGCGGTCGAGGGTGACTTCGATATGTTCGCCGGCTTTTTCGAGCTCGGCGCAGATGGCGTCGCGGACCTTCATGGAACCGTTGGCGATGCAGCCGGTGCCGCCGCAGATGATGACGCGGCGTTTAAGCTTGGCAACGACTTTCTTGTAATTCGCGGCGATCTCTTCCAGATTCGGCGTTTTGATTTCGGTGCTCATCGTATGTGGCTCCCTTCGTTACTTGTTTTCGGATTCCGCGGCGGCGGCTTCGGCGGCCGTGATCTCGTCGATGATCTTCTCGACCTGTTCCGGGGTGGCCTGGCCGTGGACTTCGCCGTCGATGACGATCACGGGGGCGAGTCCGCAGGCGCCGAGGCAGTTCACGATCTCGACGGTGAAGAGGAGGTCGTCGGTCGTGCGCTTCTCGTCGCTGAGCCCGAGCTTCTTGTAGATGGCCTCAAGCAGCCCCATGGACTTCTTCACGTGGCAGGCGGTGCCGTCGCACAGGCGGAAGATGTGCTTCCCTTTGGGGTTCAAAGAGAAGTGGGCGTAGAAGGTCGCCACGCCGTACACATGCGCCACGGGCACGTCGAGCGACGTGGCCACATAGCTGATGACGTCCTTCGAGAGGTACTTGTAGACTTCCTGC
>JAFXYP010000047.1 GCA_017541665.1 Lentisphaeria bacterium
GAGACCTTGTTGCCTTCGGTCACGGCCACTTCGCGCATGTTGTCGCCGATGCGGGCGACCTTCATGGTCTGGGAGTCGGCCCATGCGGCGGCGACGCGCGCCCACACGCCGATCTCATGCTGGACGACGGGGTCGGCGTAGTAGCCGTTGACGACCTTGCGGTTCAGGCCGAGGCGGGTGCAGATGAATCCGAACTCGCGGTCGCCGTGGGCAGCCTGGTTCAGGTTCATGAAGTCCATGTCGATGGTAGTCCACGGGATGTCGCGGTTGCCCTGGGTGTTCAGGTGGAGCATGGGCTTGTTGAGAATCTTCAGGCCGTTGATCCACATCTTGGCGGGGGAGAAGGTGTGCATCCAGCAGATGACGCCGATGCACTTCGGGTCGGCATTGGCCTCCTGAATGGCGGCAACGACTTCCTCGTTGAGCTTCACGGTGGGGACCCACTCGATGGCGACGGGGATCTGCTTGGAAGCGTTCAGCGCCTTGACGACTTTTTTCGCGTTGTCGGCGACCTGCTTGAGGGTCTCGGGCCCATAGAGGTGCTGGCTGCCGGTGATGAACCGGATACGATACTGTTTGAAATCAATTTTGGCCATAATAGGCATCCTTTCCGTGTTTGCGGTTGTAATGTTTCTGGATCAGAGAATCTTTCAGACGCTGGACCTTGGGGTTCACGCACTCGGTGACGAACGCCATCTTGCAGAGTTCTTCGAGGACGCGGGCGTGGTAAACGGCCTTCGCGGCGGTCGCGCCCCAGGTGAAGGGACCATGCCCGGCGACAAGCGCCATGGGGATCTCGGCGGCGTTGAGGTTGTGCTTCTCGAAGCAGTCGATGATCTGGAGGCCGGTCTCGGTTTCATAGTCGTTGCGGATGCGGTCGTCGGCCATGAACTCCGTGCAGGGGATGTCGGCGGCGAGGTGGTCCGCATGGGTGGTGCCGTACAGGGGCACGGCGCGCGCGGCCTGCGCCCAGCTCACGGCGAACGTGGAATGGGTATGGACGATGCCGCCGATGGACGGGAACGCCTTGTAGAGTTCGAGGTGGGTGTTGGTGTCGCTGGAGGGACGGAGCTTGCCGTCGGCGACCTTGCCGTCGAGCCCGACGATCACGATGTCCTCGGGCGTGAGCTTTTCATAGTCCACGCCGGAGGGCTTGATGGCGAAGACGCCGGCCTTGCGGTCGATGCAGCTGACGTTGCCGAACGTGTAGATCACGAGGCCGAGCTTCGGGAGCTCCATGTTCGCCTCGTAGCACTCTTTGCGGAGGGATTCGAATTTCATGGATCAGAGACCTTCCTTCTCCAGGGTGCGGCCAAACCGGAGATAGCGCTGGTAGAGCTCTTCGTACAGCTGGACGACTTCCTTGTTCGGCGTGTACTCGGCGTCGAACCCTGACCCCATCTTCTCCATGGCATCCTCCACGCGGGTGTAATGGCCGGCGGCAACGGCGCCGAACATGGCACTGCCGAGGGCGCAGGTCTGGTCGCAGGCGGCGATCTTGATCGGGAGGTTGAAGACGTCGGCGCACATCTGCATGATGAACGGGGACTTGCGGCTGATGCCGCCGGTCATGATGACGTTGCAGATCGGGATGGACTGCGCCTTGAAGTGGTCGATGATGGCGCGAGCGCCGTAGACGGTGCTTTCGGCGAGTGCGCGGTAGACCATCGGGGCGGTCGTGCCGAGGTTGAGCCCGCAGATCGCGCCGGTGAGCTTCTGGTTGGCATTCGGGGTGCGGCGGCCGTTGAACCAGTCGAGCGCGAGGACGCCGGTGGTGCCGACGGGGATGGTGGCGGCTTCCTTCTCGATCGTGGCGATCTTCACGTCGCCGGCATAGGAAAGGAGACGCTTGAACCATGCGTAGACGTCGCCGAACGCGGACTGGCCGGCCTCAAGGCCGATCATGCCGGGGATCACGGAGCCGTCCACCTGGCCGCAGATGCCTGGGATGCAGGAATTGACCTGGGGCGCGACGAGGATGTCGCAGGTGCTGGTGCCGCAGACCTTGACCAGGTCATAGGCATGGATCTGGGCGCCGACCGCGCCGAAATGGCAGTCGAACGCGCCGGCGGCGACCACGACGTCCGTGGTGAGGCCGAGACGGTCCGCCCACTTCTGCGAGAGCTTGCCCGCGGGCTTGTCGCCCGTCACGGTGTCCTTGAAGAGGCGTTCGCGGAGTCCGGCGAGCATGGGATCGAGCCCGGCGAAAAATTCCTCCGGCGGGAGTCCGCCCCAGCTCTCGTGCCACATGGCCTTGTGGCCGGCGGCGCAGCGGCTGCGCGCCATGGTGAGCGGATCGATGTTGCCGGTGAGCTCGGCGGGGATCCAGTCGCAGTGTTCGACCCAGCTGAACGCGGCCTTGCGGACGGATTCGCTCATGCGGAGGGTGTGGAGGATCTTGGCGAAGAACCATTCGCTGGAATAAATGCCGCCCTCGTACATGGTGTAGTCGGTACCGCCGTGCGACTTGGCGTAGGCGTTGATCTCGTCCGCTTCGAAAATGGCGGTATGGTCCTTCCAGAGGATGAACATGGCGTTCGGATCGTCCTTGAACTCCGGCAGCATGGACAGCGGGATGCCTTCCCTGTTGACGGCGCACGGGGTGGACCCGGTGGTGTCGACGCCGATGCCGATCACGCGTTCCTTCTCAATGCCCTGCATGACGCCCTTGACGACGACTTCGAGGCTTTCGAGGTAGTCCAGCGGGTGCTGGCGGAACTGGTTGTTCGGAGCATCGCAGTATTTGCCTTCGCTCCAGCGGGGGTAGTTCTGGACGCACGATGCGAGGATTTCGCCGCTTTCCACGTCGACCAGCACGGCTCTTACGCTGTCGGAACCGAAATCAAGACCGATCGTCAGTTGACTGCTCATGGTTTTCTCCTTTGTAGGATGTTTGGTATTTGGTGCAACTTATATTGGGTTGTCGTTCGGGGCGGGGTTTGCCTGAAAGGAAGGGGCGGGCACGGAGAGAGATGACGCCATGCGTGATCCCGCGGCGCAGGGCATAACGAAATCCAGCCCGTCCGGCTCATAACCGGCGGACCGGCAGTCGCCGGGGATGCCGTGCGCGGAGACGGCAAGCCCGCCTCCTGCGGCAATGCGCCCGGTCCGCGCGTCCAGCGGCAGGACTGAGTTCACAGAAATGCATTTTTCTCCGGTCATAAGCCCGTCGTCATTCCTTTCATAAAAAAGCAATGGGTGAACTATACCACAAAACCAGTATAAAATCAACCGGAAAACGCATTTTTTTAGCTCTTTTTTCGCCAAAAGGCCGGAATGGACGCGGTTCGCCGCCGGTTTGAAACGGAGCGTGTCTTCTTCCGGCATCTTCCTGCCATGCCGTATGCGGCGGAGATTTCCCCGATCCGGGAAACTTTTTTCGGTTTTTTTGCAAAAATGTGCTTGACTTTCCGGCGAAACGGCCTATATTAAATGCATACTTTTTCCGTGCGCCCTTAGCTCAGTCGGCTAGAGCAAATGACTCTTAATCATTGGGTCCGGGGTTCGAGTCCCCGAGGGCGTACCATTTTTTTGCCCTTTTTTCCGGGCATCCGCCTGAAAACCGGCCTTTCCAGGCGTCCCCGGGACCGATTTCTGCGAGGTGGCACGATGAACATTCCGGAAGCGATATTCATGGGCGTCGGACTCGCAATGGACGCACTCGCAGTCTCCCTCTCGCTCGGCGCCGTAGGCTGGTCCTGCCCGAAAACACGGCAGGACGCGGATCCCGGCACACCAACACAGGAAAAGCTGCCCTGGTTCCGCCGACTCCCGTTCCTCAGCCCTGCCCCCGCCGCGCCCGTCTGCGCGGTCTGCCGCCCGCACGGAGGATGTTCGTGCGGATGCGGGAAAAAGACCGGCTCCGGGCACGAAATTTTCACGTGGGACAGGATCGTGCTGACGGCCGCGCTTTTCGGTATCTTCCAGGCGATGATGCCGACAATCGGCTGGTTCGGGAGCGGGCTGTGCGGCGGACTGGTGCAGAAGACGGGCCGGATCGCGGCCTCGCTGCTGCTGGCGATCGTCGCGGCGCAGATGCTCCGGGAGGGCTTTTCGAAGGAGGAAGACCCGGCAAAGAGGATCGGGGCATGTTCGCTCCGGCGCCTGATCGTGCTGTCGTTCGCGACCAGCATCGACGCGCTTCTGGTGGGCGTCTCCTACACCTGTCTGGGGCGCACGGACATCTCGGGCGACGTGCTGATCATCGGCATCGTCACCGCGCTCATTTCCGCGGCCGGATGCGTCTCCGGCCGCATATTCGGCAGCCGCCTTGGCGGCCGGAGTTCGATTCTGGGTGGGGTGGTCCTGCTCGGCATCGCGGTAAAGATTTTATTCTTCGGGTAACCCCCGGAAGGAGCTCCTGTCATGACCCGGAAAATGAAAAGCGTATTCGGACCGATCATATCCCGCAGGCTCGGCGTCTCGCTCGGCGTCGACCTCCTGCCGTTCAAAACCTGCTCGCTGGACTGCGTCTACTGCGAATGCGGCGCGACCACGAACCTGACCATGGAACGCGGCGATTTCTACCCCGTGGAACGCGTCCTCGCCGAGCTTGACGCATTCTTCGAAAAACACGAGAAGATCGACTATGTGACGTTCTCCGGGGTCGGCGAACCCACGCTCCACACCGGCATCGGGCGGATCGTCCGTGCCGTGAAATCGAAGCATCCAGAGGTCAAGATCTGCCTCATCACGAACGCCACGCTGCTTGGCGACCCCGGCCTGCAGAAGGAACTGGAGGGCATCGACCTCATCATGCCTTCGCTGGATGCCTCCTGCGAGGAGGAGTTTATCCGCGTGAACCGTCCCGCTCCCGGCGTGACGTTCGACGGGCTCATGGCCGCGCTGAAATCGTTCCGCGCCGCCAGCAAAGTGGAAATGTGGCTGGAGGTCTTCATCGTCCCCGGGATCAACGATTCCCCCGCCTCGCTCGAACGCTTCGTAAAATGCCTGCGCGAGATTTCGCCCGACCAGGTGCAGATCAACTCGCTGGACCGCCCCGGCACCGAGGACTGGATCGAGATCCCGTCCCGGGAACGCCTGGAGGAGATCAGAAAAGTGTTCGAGGCCTGCGGATGCCCGGTCACCGTCATCTCCCGTGGCCGGCCGGCCCCGGCGGTCCAGCCGCGCGGCGCGAACTGACCGCCTGTTCGCACCATATTTCGAGTTGAGAAAGGATGGCAGGGGGGACATGTTTTTCTGCGTCCCCATTTCCATCAGCAGGACATGGTTGTTATTTAAGAAAATAATAAAAACCGCTTGAAAAATCCGGGGAACGTGGCATATTATATGCTCCGAGTTTTCGCGAAACCGTTCCGCCGAAGCGTCTTAAAACGAAGATGGCGGATATCTCGCGAAGCATTTTCCCTTTCCCGCGGCCTGCCGGACGGCCGCGAATTGAGATTGTACTGTTGACCCTTTTCCTGAGCAAGACCGGGGGTGCATGATGGCCAAAGATCTCACGCGGGGCAATCCCCTGAAAATCATTCTGCTGTTTTCGATCCCGCTTGCGATCGGGAATGCCTGCAACCAGCTGTACAGCATGGTCGATTCCATGATCGTGGGGCGCTGGTGCGGCCCGGAAAAGCTGGCCGCGGTCGGAAACGCGGGGTCGGTCGTCTTCATGCTGCTCGGTTTCTTCTGGGGGCTTCCCGCCGGGCTCACGATCATCACGGGGCAGCGGTTCGGCGCGAAGGATGCGCCCGGCGTGAGGCGGTCGTTCTGCGCGTCCGTGGTGCTGTGCTCGGCGTTCGTGGCCGCGGTCACTCTGATATTCCTGCGGTATCTGCGTCCGATTCTGGTGGCGATGAACACGCCGGAGGAGATTCTGGAGGATTCGCTGCGGTACCTGCGCATCATCGTGGCGGGGACGCCGTCCATGACGTTCTACCTGCTGATGTCGTTCCTGATGCGTTCGCTGGGCGACAGCAAACGCCCTCTGTACGTGATCGTCTTCGCTTCGTTTCTGAACGCCGGGCTCGACCTGCTTCTGGTCTGCAAGTTCGGCATGGAGGTGGCGGGCGCGGCATACGCGACGGTCGCGTCGCAGTTCATCTCCGGCATGATCTGCCTCGGGATCGTGCTGAAGAAATTCCCGGAGCTCCTGCCCGAGGTGCGGTCCGACTGGCGCATCGACTGGCGGTTCTACTGGGAACACCTGCGCGTGGCAGTCCCGATGGCGCTGCAGTTCACCGTGACCGGGTTCGGATGCGTGATCCTGCAGAGCGCGTTCAACCAGTTCGGCCCCGGCACGGTGGCGGCGACCACGGCGGCGGGGCGCCTCGAGGGCCTGATCTGCATCCCGTTCTTTGCCATCGGCACGACGCTGGCGGCGTACACGGCACAGAACAGCGGCGCGAACAACTACCGCAGGATCCTGGTCGGCGTCCGCAGCGGCTGGCTGATCACGGCAGCGGTCTCCATCACCGGGACCGTCCTGATGATGGCCTTCAGCGCGCAGCTGCTCCAGATGTTCCTGGACGAGAAGGCGTCACCCGAGATCCTGAAGGCCGGACGCCAGTACATCTTCACGGTCGCGCCGGCATACATCTCGCTGGGCATGATCCTGATCTTCCGCAACACGCTCCAGGGGATGGGATGCTCGCTGGTGCCGCTGCTCGGCGGCGCCATGGAGACGGTCAGCCGCATTTTCACGGCGGTCTACCTGGCGGACTGGTTCGGCTACACCGGGGCGTGCTTCGCCTCCGGCATCACATGGACGATCACCGGGGTCATGCTGCTGGTCTACTACCTGTATGAAATCCGCGCCCGCCTGAAAGGAAAGCGCACCGACCTCGGAGCGAAGCATCCCGTCGGGCTGGGGCGTTCCTGCAAATGCGCGAAGAGTACCCGCCCGACGTGACGGCGGCCGGAGAAAAGGGATTTCCGAAATTCGGCGGATTCAGCGGGAGGAACGGACGAAAAGTTCCGCACCGCCGGGCATCGGCTCGCACCGGAGGGCGCCCCGCTTCACCAAGGCGTCCAGCGACGCCCGGAAATCGTCCGTCCAGAGGATCGCGGCCTGCGGCAGATAGTCGGGATTCCGTTCCGGCGGCCGAACGTACAGGCAGGCGAACCCGCCGTCGTCCAGGAGCTTCAGCAGCCCGTCCGCATCCGGGATCCTGCCGCCCGGGAAGTATTTGTCCTGGAAGAACGGGGTGCCGATCTCGCATCCGCGCGGGAAATACAGGGTGCGCTCCTCCAGCACCAGCAGGCATTTCTCCCCTTCGGCGAGGCGGGCGCGGAGGATGTCCACGGCGGGAAGCATGCTGTCCCCCGAGCGCGCGTACAGGAGGTCGCGCCGCCCGTCGCCCGACATCGTCGCACGCAGGTTGGCGCCATAGGTAAAATACATGGACGACGGGAAGGAAAGCACCGAAAAGACGACCGTGCCCCACAGGAAAATCCGTCCGGCGCGTCCCCGGACCAGCGGGAAAGCATCCCGCACGGCACGGGCGAAAAACGCCAGCGCCGGGATCAGGAACCGCGCCTGCGGAGACGTCAGCATCCAGGCTCCCGTGAGGATCACGATCGGCAGAAATGCGGCGCAAAGGCGTTTCGGGCGGCGCCAGAGTGCGCCAAACAGGAGAAACGACCACAGGAGCATCTGGAGGCCGTACCCCCCGTCAAACATTCTGGAAAGCGCGGGAAACGAAAGCCCCGGCAAAAGCAGGATCAATGTCACGACAGAAACATTGGCGAACTTCGCGGTGCCGAGCTCATGGTGAAACGACGAAGTCATCGCCTCGGGCGCGCCGAAGATCCCGCCGAGGTACGGATAGCACGGATTCCCCGTCGCGATCCACGGCCGCTGGTAGAACAGCGCCGCAAAGAGTGCACCCGCCGCCGCGGACAGCAGGGCGAACCGCACCCAACCGCCGCGTTTCCGCAGCAGGACGTACAGCAGGAAGGCGGCTCCGGCAAATCCGCCGGTCAGCTTGATCGCGGCCATCGCCCCGGCCAGGATCCCGCAGGCGACCGCAAATCCGGGCGATTCCGCGCGTTTTTCCGGTGCGATCAGGACCGCATCCGCGAGCAGAAGCCCGGCGGTAAGCAGGAAGCCCATCAGCGGTTCGGCGTAACCCGAGACCAGCACATGCACCATCAACGGCGCGATCAGGAACGATCCGGCAAAGATGCATGCCGCGGTCAGGTTGCGCCGCACGCCGCCGTACGCCAGAAGCGCGAGCGAGGCGAAGAAGCACGCCGTACCGCCGTAGATCATGAGCTTGACCGCCGCCAGTCCGCCGAACTTCATCATCGGCACATACAGGAATTGCGGAAGCATCGGAAACCCGGAATACGGCAGGTCGCGGTACAGCAGGATCCGGCCGTCCGCGAGCCAGCGCCGCGGCACGGTCAGCTGGTACACGCATTCGTCCCACGAGGCGGGATACTGGAACGCGCCGATGGAAAGCAGAACCAGCGGGACCGCGACGATCAGGACCGCGAAGGGGATTCTGTTTCGAGCCGGAAAACGGGAAAAGATCTCCCGGCGGAACCGGATGAGGCATCCGAGCCCCGCGAGGACGGGAAACAGGCACAGGACGCACGCAAGCGTCCCCGTGCCGAGACTCATCAGGACGGCGGCGCAGAAAAACGCGCAGACGGCGAACCCGGCGGCGGTCGAGACCAGCCAGAATGCCGGGCCGCGCATCAAACCGCGTCCGAGGCCGCAGACGCGCAGGAACCCGTATCCGGTCCCCGCGAATCCCGCCGCGAAAGCGAACAGCACAAGCAGAGCCGGGAGGATCCCGCCGCTCAGATGCGCCAGATATTCCGTCATTCGGACGCTCCGCGCGGGCTGCGCGTCACCAGGCTTCGCCCTTGGATTCGTAGTATTCGGCGACGTGCGGGACGACCGGCTTGATCAGCTTCTTGATCGCCTTTGCGTATTCGCGGATCTCCCACTGGGCATGCTCGCTGTCGCGCAGCTCCAGGAAATGGATCAGGTTGCTCAGGTCGACCGTGCCCCAGAACGTGACCATCATATTCTGCGAGAGCACGCCGCGGGCCTGTTCGCGGCAGACGCCGGCGGCCAGCAGGGATTCGTACGTCTTCAGCGACTGTTCGTTCTGGGCGCGGATCTGCTCGCGGAGCGCGGCATCGTCGAAATCCTCGCAGGCGACGGACGCCTGGCGATTGTTCTCCGCCTGCTTGCGGAGTTTCGGCGGCACATAGAACTCCATGTCGATCTCGGTGTAGCGGCGCGAGATCTCGTTGTACGACCACGTGCGGTGGCGGTGCCACTGGCCGCGCACGAAAAGCGGGCAATGCACGCTGAACGTAAAGACAATGTGCTCCAGCGGACTCGTGTGGCGGTTTTCGATCAGGTAATGCAGCAGCGCCACATCGCGTTCGTCCATCTCCTGCCGGATCTTTCCGAACGAGACGCGCGCGGCGTTCACGATCGTGGTTTCGGTGCCGAGCGTGTCGATCAGCCCCACCCAGCCTTGTCCGTCGAGTACCTTCACATGTTTTTCCGGTGGCACGTTCACGTGTGTCAGAGCCATTTCAGTCGTTCCTTCCGCTTGAAAAGATAGGGTTCGTTTGAATGAAGTTCAGCATCAATATACTATCTTTCCGGCGCAAAATCAAGCCGCTTTTCGACTTTCTTTCAAGGAAAAATCGTGAAAGTGATTTCCACCGGAAAAGAAGATAAAAAAGACGGCTTCGGGATCAGACCGAAAACCGTCTTGAACAGTTGTAAGAATCAACCGAAGGACTCCGCATCCGCGGAGCCCTGCCGGGAAGCATGAAGATTCTTTTTTATTTCTGGTGGCAGTCGGGATTGCCGGTGCACATGGAGTCGCTGTCTTCCTTGCGCTTGGGGCAGTCCGTCCAGGATCCGTAGCCATCGGACGAGAAAGAGCCCGTGTTGGTCGTCGTGTCCTTAAGATAAATGCCGGCGTTCTTGTTGTTCGGGATCGTCCGCCACGGGTCAATGTGCTTGGCATGGCCGTCGAGGAAGAGTTCGCCGGCGGTCTTATGGCTGGTGTGGGCCTCGTTGATGGCGTACTGCTGCTGCTGGGGATTTGCGCTGTTGGGTTTGCTGGAAGCGATGCATTCGCCGATCACGATCAGGTCGGAAGCCACGAAGACTGCGGACGTCTTGTTGTTGCAGACCCTGTCATCGCTTGTGGGGGAATGGATGGCATTGGACAGATTGTTGATCTGGTAGGAATTCCCGCTGGTGCCGACGACGTCCGCCTCGCAATAAAGGGACTTCTTGAACGAGCTTCTGTTGCCGTCCCATTCCTGACCGAGGGCTTCAACCAGGGCCTTGTCCCAGCCGCTGAGGGGAGGCATACTGTCATCGAAGCTGGTCGCATACATCTGGAAGGCCTTGCCGCACTGGCCGAGGTTGCTGATGCACGACGCGGTACTCGCACTTTCGCGCGCGCTCTGGAGAGCGGGAAGCAGCATGGACGCCAGAATCGCGATGATACAGATGACGACCAGCAGCTCAATAAGGGTAAACGCCTGTTTGCAATGTTTCATTTTGGAGCTTGCCTTTCGGTTTTTTGTTTGCTTATGTTATGTTCGTATTGTTGCGTGGCAGAAGGGCACATTTCCCATTGGGAAACGGCTCGCATTATATATTATACCGGATTTCTTGAGAAATGCAAATGGCAAATCGCCAAAAAAACGGAAAAAAAGTGCTTTTTTGGGAAAAAAAATGGTTGCGGCTGTATTTTCGCGGGTCGTCCGTCCGCGTCATTTGTACGGTTCGAAACGATAGCCGGTTTCGGTTTTTATGATATACCCGACGCCGGGGAACGGGATGTGGGCGCCGAACACGATATTGCCTTCCTTGCTCATGTTCTCCAGAAACGACAAGCGGGTCTGGTATGCCTGTTTCTGGTTCATGTCGAACGATGCGCAGTATTCGGGATGCCCGATCTGCAGATCGACAGCGTGGACGATATCCCCCACGAAACGGAGTCTGCCCTGGCGGAAGAAGCTGTGGCCGGGCGTATGGCCGGGGGCCTTCATGGCGTACACGACGGGCTCCCCGGTGTTCATGGTCTGGATGCGCCCCTTGTATGCATCGCTGAACTGGCGGAGAATCTCCGTCGGTTTCTGTTTCTCGATGATCGGGCTCCAGTGCTTCCATTCGTCGTACGACACATACACCTTCGCGTTCGGGAATACTGCCCCGCCGTCCTTGTCGATGAGGCCGCCGACGTGGTCCGGATGCAGATGGGTGATCAGGATGTAGTCGATCGCCTTCGGGCGGATATTGACGGAGGCGAGCTTGGTGACGAGCGACCCCTTCGGATCATAGTTGCCCGCATCGATGAGGAAAGTCTTGAGCTTGGCACGCAGTACGAAGCAATTGACCGAGGCCGGATATTCCTTCTTCAGGTCTTCCTTCTTCAGGGAGGATGCCTTGGTGTAGTCGGTGAAGAGGGAGGACTTCATCGTCGTATCTTTATCGCGGATGGCATACACCTCCACGTCGTTGGAGAACGTGAACTTCTTCACGTCGGGATTATCCGCGGCAAACGCAGCGGCTCCGGCGCACAGAACGGCGGCAACGGCGGCAAACAATTTCATAACGCACCTCATTGTTCGGGTCATGCGGGTCAGTAAGACGTTTTTTCTCAACCTACAATATACAATGAAAAATCGAAAAATCAAACCTTGAAAAAAAAGAATTCGCGACTAAATTAAAGAAAAATCGTTTTCGGCTCCTTCTCCGTCCGTTTTCGGGGAGGGCTTCTTCTGTTTTCGGGGAGACATCATGTTCTGGATCACTCTGCTTCTGCTTGCCGTCGCCTATGCTCCGTGCAGCATCGGGCTGTCCCTGCCCGTCAACAGGAGACTGCGCCCCTTCATCGCCCTCGGGCTTTTCTTCCTTTTCATCGGGATCCAGGTCGTGCTGTTCACCGGGATCCTGCCGCGAGTGGCGCTCCTGCCCGCCGCATGGTGTTCCGGCGTCCTCATTTTCTCCACACCGTTCTTTTTCCTGCGGGATCTGGCCCTGCTCGCCATGCGCCTCGGGAAACGTCGCATCCCGAACCAGAAATACGCGATCGCCGCCATCCTGGCACTCTCCGGCATTCTGGCGGCATGGGGCGAATACTGCGCCGTCCGTCCGCCCGCGGTCAAGCCCGTGGAAATCACGGTCCCCGGCCTGCCGGACGAGTTCGACGGATTCCGCATCGTCTACATCACCGATACCCACATCAGCAGGACGAGTTCGCCGGCCTATCTCCGAACCGTGGTATGCCGCACCAACGCCGCGCAGCCCGACCTGGTCCTGCTCGGCGGCGATCTGGGCGACCTGAAGCCGGACGAGATCAGGCCGAACATGCACCAGCTCGGCGACCTCCATGCGAAGTACGGGGTCTATTCCTCGCCCGGCAACCACGAGTATTTCCGCGGGTTCGACGAATGGATCGCGTTCCTGGACTCCGTCGGCATCGAGTCGCTCCTCAACCGGCACGTCGTGATCGAAAAGGACGGCGCGCAGCTCGTGATCGCCGGTGTCCCGGACGAAAACAGGAGCAGCAAATGGCATATCGGACGGGAGACGCCCGACCTGGACAAGACGCTCGCGGGCGCACCCGCCGGTGCTCCGGTCGTCCTGCTGTCGCACCAGCCGCGGTTCGCCCGCGGCTATGCGAAATACGGCATCTCGCTCCAGCTCTCCGGGCACACGCACGGCGGCATGATCGCCGGCCTGCCCGCGCTGCTCGTGAAGCTCGCGAACAAGGGGTTCGTCTCCGGCAGATACCGGGTGGACGGCATGACCCTTTACGTGAGCAACGGCGCGGGTCTCTGGAACGGGTTCATGTTCCGGCTCGGCGTCCCGTCCGAGATCACCGGGATCATCCTCAAAAAGGCGGAGAGTGACGCGGAAAAGAAGGTCGCGGAAAAGGAAGAGGAATGATGAAAGAGGCGGAAGAAAAACCTGTCACGGACGGGGAGCAAGCAGCACGTTCAGCACGCCGAGTCCGGCGACCGCGGCCGTCTCCACGCGGAGCGTCCAATCCCCGATCCTGAGCGGGACCGCGCCTGCGGCAGACATCGCATCGGACTCCGCATCCGTGAAGCCGCCCTCCGGCCCGACGAAGAACGCCACATCGGCGGCTTCGCCCAGATCGGGAAACACGCCCGTCCGGTTGGATCCCACGACCAGCGCGCCGCAGGTTTCGCGGGCGCGGGCAAGCGCCGCCTCGAAGGGAATCGGGTTGGCGACGGCAGGCAGGAAAGGATTGCCGGACTGCTTGCACGCCTCGAAAAGAAGATCCATCCATCGTCCGGCGACCGATTTTTCGTCCGGCTGGACCACGGAGCGTTCGCAGAGAACGGGGACAAGCTCCCAAACACCGAGCTCGACCGCCTGCTTGAGAAGGACATCAAGCTTCTGTTTTTTCGGCGGGGCGAAATAGAGGTGCAGCCGTCGCTCCGGCGGCGGCACAGTCCGTTTGGATTCGAGGCGCAGCCGGTGATCGGTTTCGATGACGGCCGTTCCGGCTGTGCCGTGCCCGTCCATCACCGCCACCGTTTCCCCCGGGCGTGCCCGGAGGATGCGGAAAAGATGGGCTTCCTCTCTCGGATCAAGGCGGAAAAAAGAGCCGGATTCGGTCGAGGCAAGGTCGTCGAAACGGAACGCATGCATCGGGGAACCGGCTCCTTGTGCTTGGACAGCCGCGCAGATCAGAAGACGAACTTGCAGTCGGAAAGGCGGCGTGCAAACTCGTTCAGGACACGTTTTTCATCCTCGATGCCGCCGCGCGCGACGAACGTGGCGCTGAACCGGACGAAATGCCCGGCATCGTCCCACGGCACGGAACTGATGAGCTTGTTGCGGATGAGCCACTGGCTGAACGCCTCGCCGTTCTCGAACTGCGTGCCGTCGGCGGTGGCCTTCGGCGCCTTCACGTAGAGATAGAAGCTGCCGGCGGGAACTCTGGCGTTGAACCCGAGCTTCTTGAGCGTCTCGACCATGCTGGCGAGGCGGCGGTGGTATTTCTCGCAGATCGCGGGCGTGATGGCGGCCTGGTCGTCGAGCGCGGCGATGGCGGCCTTCTGGATCGCCAGGAACTGGCCGCTGTCGGCGTTGTCCTTCACGGTCGCGAACGCCTTCACGGCGAGCGGGTTGCCGCAGACCCAGCTGAGACGCCAGCCGGTCATATTGAATCCCTTGGACATGCTGTGGAGCTCCACGCAGCAGTCGATCGCACCCGGGATGGAGAGGATGCTGAGCGGCTTGCCGGCGAAGTTCAGCGGCGCATAGGCGGCGTCGCTCACGATGAGGATATGGTTCTGCCGCGCGAATTCGACCGCCTTCGTGAAGAACTCCACGGTGGCGGACGCCCCGGTCGGGTTGTTCGGATAGTTCAGGTAAAGGAGTTTGGCGCGCCGGCGCTGATCCTCCGTGAGGGAATCCAGGTCGGGCAGGAATCCGTTCTCTTCGAGGAGCGGGAGCTTCACGACCTCGCCGCCGAGGTATTCGGTCCAGGTGCCCAGGACGCCGTATCCGGGGACGGTCAGAACCGCGATGTCGCCGGGGTTGATGAAGCAGGAGGGGAGCAGCGTAAGGGCGGATTTGCTGCCGATGGCGTGCACGATCTGGGTGTCGGGATCGAGCTCGACGCCGTAGAGCGCCTTCATGTAGCGGGCCGCAGCGGCCTTGAACTCGGCGCAGCCGTTGTCGGCGTAGGTGCGGTTCTCCCATTTCGCCGCCTCTTCCGCGAGGCGGGAGACCACGGACGGGAACGCCATGTCGTCGGGCTCGCCCACGCCAATGTCGATCAGTTCGACGCCGGGGTTTTCCGCAGCCGCGGCGCGTTTGGCGCGCTTGATCTTTTCGAACTTGTAGATTTTGGTGTCTTTGCCGAAGCCGGAACCGCCGATCCTGGCGGCGAAGTTCTGCTGAAGGAAGTTTTCCTGCGACATGGTTTGCGAAATCCTTTCTAATTCTGAATACGTAAACAATAATATAGCATGCGGAGGAGGAAATGCAAACGGAGAACTGCCCAAACCGCAAAAAGTCGACCGGAACGGGCGGCGTTCCGGCAGATGTGCCGACGTTTTCCGATCCGCCGGGACCGCCGTCCGCATCCCGGCTCTCCATCCGCGGGAAATGCGCGGCGGACGACTGCCCGGCTCTGCGGCCGGGACTCAATTCAGCCCTTCGGTGCGATCCGGCCCTTGTCGATCATTTCCTGGAACGCGAACGCGAGGGACTCCTTCGTGACCGGCTTCAGGAGGATGCCGTCGAACACGGACATGTCAAAATTGTTCTGGTTCTCGACGTCCGCCGTCACGGCCATGATGACCACGGATTCCCCGCGCGGCGTCTCGCGTATCTGCCGTGCGAAATCCTCGCCGGACATGCCGGGCATCCACATGTCGGTCAGCACCAGGTCCGGTTTTGCATCCGGCAGTTTGGACAGGGCGTCGCCACCGGAGTTCGCCTGAACGACGTTGAGGTGGAATCCTTTCAGCATGGCGCCGAGGACTTTCAGGTTGATGAGGACATCGTCGACGATCAGCGCGTTATATCCGGTCAGATCGACCTTCGGGGTGGCCCCGGCGGGCTTCACCGCGCCGCTGAACGCATTGGCGGGCAGTTCGCGGGCGGCAATTCCTCCGCCCGACTTCGCGGCCGCGAGCTCCGAGTCCGTCGGAATGACATACGGGACGCTTTCAAACACGATGGTAAAGACGCTGCCCTTCCCGACCTCACTCTGAAGGTCGATCCTGCCGCCCATTGCCCGGATGAAGCGGTCGCAGATGGCGAGTCCGAGCCCGGAGCCCTTGTAAATGTGCGTGTCGCGGAAGGCATCCTGCTGGACGAACGGTTCGAAGACTTTCTGAAGCTTGTCGGGGGAGATGCCGATGCCGGAGTCGCGGATGGCGATGGCGAGGCGGCATTTGCCCTGCTCCTTGATCGTGCACGTGGCCTTGATGCCGACGTAGCCGCGGTCCGTAAACTTGTACGCATTGCCCAGGAGATTTACCAGCACCTGGCGCAGGCGCATGCGGTCCAGCACAACGTACGGCAGGTTGTCCGGCACGACCAGCGGCTGCGCGAGCTGTTTTTTCTCCGCGAGGGACTTGAACATGCTGACCATGTCGACCAGGATCTGCCGCACGTCGGTCTTTTCGTTCTGGAGCTCGATCTGTTCGGTTTCGAGTTTGCAGGTGTCGAGGATGTTGCTGATGAGGTCCAGCAGGGTATGGCCGGCCACGGAGATGGATTTAAGATATTCGAGCTGGCTTTCCCGCGAGAGCGCATTGTTCTGCAGGAGCTCGCAGAACCCGATCACGGCGTTCAGCGGCGTGCGGAGCTCGTGGCTCATGGAGGCGAGGAAGAGGCTCTTGGCCTTGCTGGCGTCCTTCGCCTCGCGGAGGGCGGCTTCGAGCTTGCGCTGGATCTCGTTCTCGGCAGTCATGTCGAACCACGCCAGCAGGATGTTCGTGAGCTCGCCGCCGATCAGGATCGGATAGGCGTGAACCATGTACTCCTTGCCGCCGAACGCCAGGGACTTGACGTGGGACTTGAAGTCGGTCAAAACACCGCGGACAGGGCAGTCTTCCGGCGGGACGCCCGCCTTGCAGAAGACCGTGTGGCAAAGCTCGTTTCGGAGGGAATCCGGGAACTCCAGCAGATCCTTCTGCGCAGCGGAATTCCGCTGGATCAGGTTGAGTTTTCGGTCCAGCAGAATCAGCGGCAGAGGCAGGTTCTCCATGATGAGCTGCTTCTCGTATTCGCCGCGTTCCAGCCTGGAGTGGATGAAACGGTATTCGAGCATGGCTTCCACGACATGCGAGGTGCCTTGAAGGAACTGCAGGTACTGGTCGGAAAATTCGTATTTCCCCTTCCGGTGGACGGAGGCGAGATGTCCCCAGAGTTTGCCGTCGATGAAGAGCGGGGAGAAGCAGATGCTCACCTTCAGCGGACGTTTGTTTCCGTTATGCGCGTCGTCATCCGGCCTGGTCAGCAGCGAGCCGGAGAAGTCGTTCAGGACAACCGGCATATGGTTCTGCAGGCGGTCCAGCATTTTTTCGTCCTTCTTCCCGGGGAATTCGATGAAATGCTTTTCCCCGTTGATCGCCAGCCTGTCGGAGGCCTCGCTGACGAAGATCTCCATACGCATGTCCTGCAGATTATACCGCATGATACTGCAGAAATCCGCCTTCAGATGCTCCTTCACGCTGCGGACGATGAAGGACAGCACATCGTTGGTCATATCGACCGCGGTGGCATCCGCGGAAAGCATTTTCAGAGATGCGGCGAAGAGATCGTTCAGCTGCTTCTGGTTGTCCAGCCCGGCCTTCAGCTCGTTCTGCGCCTGAAGGAGTTCCTCGACGTCGTGCGAGATCCAGAACGCCGTGTCGCGTCCGAACGTACTCTTGTCTTCGAACAACGCCATTTCCACGGAACGGTGCCGGCTGCCCGTGGCCATCTGGAATTTCTGGGTCTCGCCCGTAGCGAAAACCTCGTCCCATGCATGCCGGAACGTCTCGTCCGCGTATTCCGGCAGTTCGCTTACCGGGAACTGCACGACGCCGCTGTCTTCGCCGAACTTGCCCACATGGATGAAATGCGCGATGCCGTTGCGGCTGCCGACGACGATCCGGCTCGGGATCTGCTTGAACACGGCGCGGAGAAGCTTCAGCAGGCGACGCCGGTAATAGTCCCAGACCGCGATATACCCGAGCAAAGCGAGGATCAGGATTCCGGCGAATGTCACGGCAACCAGCGCGCGGGCATTCTCCCGGCGGAACACCGACTGGGAATCCATGCTCACGATCAGGTTCCGAGCGTTGGTGGCGCGACGGCTGATCCCGAACCGCTGGAAACTGCTGGCCATGATGATCCGCTTCGCCTCGACCGTTTCCCATGCATTCGCATCGTCTCCCGACAGGCAGCGGTCGAGCATGCCGTTCAGTTCGTCGGCCGCGACCTCGGAGGAGCAGACTGCGCCGCCCGCGACGGGAAACGCGAACATCGAGTCGTTCACGGCAAAAACAGGGATTTCGGGGTTGAGGCAGAGGCGTTCCAGGAAGAAGGAAAGGGACGCCATGTTCGCGGCGCCAAGCCCGTACCACGAATGGAACAGCACCGCGGAGTCTTTCCCGCATTCGTTCACGCGCCGGATCATCTCCTGCGTATCCGCGGTGCGGTTGTCGATGACGACGCATTCCACGTCAGGATGCGTTTTCTGCAGGACGTCCTTCACGTCCGCGATGAACTTTCCGCCGGATTCCGTGCGTCCGGCGAGCGGGATGATGCGCTTCGTGCCGGGGAAGACCTGAAAGATCAGTTCCAGTGACCTCTCCGCCGGGCTGTTCAGAATCACGCCGCCGACATTTTTACGTCCGTCGAAATCGGTCTCCGACGGCGCGGCCTCACTGTAAAGCAGGATGGGGATCCGTTCGGGGATCAGGTCGAGGTTCCGGGTCAGGACCGGCAGGACTTCCTGCCCGAGGCCGACGATCAATGCGATTTCCCCGCCGTCCAGCGCAGGTTTCAATTCCTCGAACCGTTTCCGGATCTCCTCCGGCGAAGAGTTCAGAATATCGAATTCCTTCTGAAGCACCACGAAAGAGTCGTCCTTCTCCGCCATATGCTTCGAAATGCTCTTCGAGATGGAAGTGTGTTCCGCATAGGATGCCGTGAACGGGAAAAGCATCAGCACGCCGCGCGGATGGACCTCGGAGAAAACCGATGACGAAACAGGCTTTGCCCGGGCAGGCTGCCCGCCGGACGCGGATGCACGGTCCGCCGGATTGGCGGTTGTTTCAGCGGATCTTTCGGCTTCCGTCACCTCGGCTTTCCCTTGTTCCGCATCCTGCGCGAACAGAGGTGCAGCCACAAGGAAAAGGATTGCAACACAGAGAAGGAAACGCCGTCCCGTGCGGAAGACGGGGACAGCCTCACGGAAGAAGGCATTCGAAATGCTGAATGTTGGCACGGACATGGCAGGTGAAAAACCGCAGGGGTGGTGTCTTTCTTGTTTTTTCAGAATCTAATGTACATCTTTTTCATCGTTTTTCAACAGTTTTTTCTTTGTTTTTTTTATTTTTCCGGCATGGAACACGACGGACCGGCCAGGATGCATCCGACCGGAAGGAAGCGCATCCGCAGGAAATCCTCTTCCGCAGTCTTTTCCGAATTCGTTTTTGCAGGGGAAACGCCGTTCGCCGGGCGGCAGGACACAGCGCACTGCATTCAATTATAATGAATGTGTTTTCTGTCAGGGGATCGCATTCGCCCGCCCCGATCAGCCCTTTCAGGTAAAAAACGCTTTTTTTTTCGCATTTCCGCTTGCATTTTCCGGAAAAAGGAATATAGTATATGCACACATTGTTGCGGGGTAGAGCAGAGGTAGCTCGTCAGGCTCATAACCTGGAGGCCGTTGGTTCGATTCCAACCCCCGCTACCAACGAATTTTACAGGCTGTCCGTCACGGATGGCCTTTTTTTTGCACTGCATCTTTGATACAATATCTTATTGTCCCCCGGCAACCGGAAAAGACTCCGGGTATCCGGCGAAATCGGCTGTTTTCCGCAACGATTCGTTTTTTTCTTCGGAAAATGAAAAAGTCTCGCAATAAAATCCAAATCCGGTTCGTTAATTGAGATGTAAGTGCTGTGAAAAACGGAAACGGACACCGCAAGAGAGACTTGCAAAGCGTCTGAATACGTTTTTGATTCGCTCGCTCCCCGAAAAACGCATGATCCTCATGCAGTCGGATGCGCCTTGGAACTGAAACAATTTTACAACTATTTATAAAAACTCTTTCAATCGGAGAACTGCAATGAAAAAAATCTGTTCACTCTTCCTCCTCACGGCGATCGCCGGAATGATCTCGTTCCACGCCTACGCTCACTCGTATACCCCTGTCGGCTTCGGCATGGATGAATTCACCGCGTTCAACCACTTCGGCGGATTCGGCTACAGCTTCAGCGGGTTCGGCTACAACAGCTTCGGCGGGTTCGGCGGCGGCAGCATGGCATTCGGCAACAGATTCGGCTACAATAGCTTCGGCGGGTTCGGCCACAACAGCTTCGGCGGGTTCGACGGCCTTAATATGGGCTTCACTCCCTACAATGCAAAACATGCCGCAAGCCGCAAGATCGTCCCGATTCCTGCCACCGCGTCGGCCACGACCGCCTCCATCTCCTACGATGAAAACGGAGAGATCCGCATCCGTCCGTTCGACGACGAAGACCTCTTCGTGGAGGATTGACGGCAATCCGTTTTCCCTGCACAAACAAAAACCGGGCGGGACGTTTCCACGGGGGTGAGAGACGTTCCGCTTTTTTGTCTTGTCTTCCGGCGGTCGAAAAGACGCCATCTCCAAATCCGTGCCTTGACGAAGGAACGCCGCCGGAACGAACAGTATGCCGGCAAACTTGAAAGAATTGGAATCGGACCGCCCGTCCGCACTTGCTTTCCGCATCATCCATGATATATTACATAAAACCGGATCACAGTTTGAACCGAAGATGTTCGCCTCGCATCGCGCCCCCGCCCTGCTGTCACCACAACTCCAAGGAGATGCTTATGCCCCCGATCCATAATACGCGGAATCATAAGACATACCAATCGAAAGGAACCCTCATGAAAAAGTTTCTTGTCGCAGCCGCGGCCGCGTGCTGCGGGACAATTGCCCTCGCACAGGATTTCGAAATCCCCCAGAACGATCCGCTGAACGCCGTCGTACGCATTGAGACTGTCTCCACGGTTCCGAATTACCTGCTTCCCTGGCAGAACAGGACCCCCCAGTCCAGTTCCGGTTCCGGCGTCGTCATCCGCGGCAACCGGATCCTCACAAATGCCCACAATGTGGCCGACAGTACGCTGATCACGGTCCGCAAGCAGAACGAGGACACCCTGTTCGTCGCGAAAGTCAAGTTCGTCGACCACGAGTGCGACCTGGCGCTTCTGACCGTCGACGATCCCGCTTTTTTCTCCGACATCACGCCGATGGAGTTCGCCGAGACCCCGCCTCCGCAATCCATGGTGATCGCTGCGGGCTTCCCGATCGGCGGCGACGGGCTTTCGCTCACGCAGGGCATCATCTCCCGGATCGAGGTGCGGAGTTACGCCCACTCGGACAAGAATCTTCTCACCGCCCAGATCGACGCGTCCATCAATCCCGGCAACAGCGGCGGCCCCGTCTTCTTCGAGGGGAAAGTCGTCGGGATCGCATTCCAGGGAAGCAGGCGCGGCGAAAGCCTCGGATACATGATTCCCTATGAGATCATCAGCCATTTCTTCGACGACATCAGCGACGGTAAGGTCGACGGCTTCGGCAGTCTCGGTTTTCTGTATTTGCCGCTGGACAACCCGGACACGCGCGCATTTCTGAAGATGAAGCCCGATCAGACCGGAATCCTGGTCCGCAAGGTCTATCACGGAACCGGGGACAACGGGCTTCAGGCCGGAGATGTGATCCTTTCCATCGACGGGAAAAAGATCGCGAACAACGGGAATATCCGCCTTGCGGATGGTCAGCCGAGGTACTTCAGCACAGTGATCTCCGCCAGGCAGATCGGCGAGACCGTGAAGGTGGAACTGCTTCGCGACGGCAAAGTGCTGACTTCGGACATGCCCGTCCAAAAGGTGAACGACCAGATCGAACCGTATCTGTACGACCGGCGTCCGGAATACTTCATCATCGGCGGATTGGTGTTCACGCGCCTGACGTACAGTTATCTTCTGACATTCGGGAATGACACTCCGCCGATGGAGATGCTGGAGAAGTTCAAGGGGGTCAAGGATTCGCCCGACGACAACGTGGTCGTGCTAACCCAGGTGCTCGGCGACGAGGTCAACGTCGGGTATCAGAACCTCGATTCGATGGTGCTCGCATCCATCAACGGGAAAAAAGTGCATAACCTCCGCGAAGCGGTAAAAATGGTGGAATCCTGCGAAGACGAATACATCACATTCGAATTCGAGGGCGATATTCCCGTTACACTGAACATCGGCAAGCTCCGTGCCGCGACCCCGAAGATCCTCGACCGCTACCACATTCCCGCCGACCGGTTCTTTGAGTGAGATCGATCGGAAGAGGGCCGTCATCGCAAGGAGGTAGATTCTTCTGGCGGCGGCAATCATTCCTGCCGCCGTCTTTCCCGCCTTTGCATAAAACGCATCAGGCAGGTAAAATTATTTTTCTTTTTTTTCCCCGGGGATTGATTTTCTCCGTCTTTGGATTATATTAAAATCCAGTTTTTTTGCGTTGCACCCGTAGCTCATTTGGATAGAGCGACTGCCTCCGGAGCAGTAGGTGGTGGGTTCGAGCCCCGCCGGGTGCACCATTTTTTTGCCCTGATCCCACCTCCCCAGCGAGGCGGTAGGCGTCCTGCGGAAGCAGGAGTGGAATCCCAATCTATCCCCCTTCGATCATAAACTTGTGAGAGCGGCAGACTGCGAAACAGGGAGATATATTCCGCCTCCGCGTTTTTTCTTTTTTTTGGAAAAAACGTTATCCGCCCTTTAAACTGACACATTTTGGCAGGATGCAATACTATATTATGCTCGGAACGGGAAACCGGATGTCACGAATAACGCGGGAATCCGGTCCGAAAAGACAACCTGCAACAACGGAGGCAAACCATGACGAAGGAAAAAATGTCCAGCGCACTTCACATCCTGCACGCAATCGCCTCGGAGAATTTCGATTTCATCCTCATCGGGTGTATCGCGATGGGTATCATCTTCAAGCTCGCCTGGGTATAAGCCCGGCAAAGACGCTTTCCGATGAAAAACACAGGGGAAACCGGGAACATGACGAACGGATGGAGACCGGCTCCGGCTGAAACGGCCCGCCACCCGATCCACCTGACTTTTGTCAGCATGTTTCACAAAAAACATGGAAGATAACGTGGATCGGGACCCGGTCCGACCTTGATTTTTCAGTATCAACTGTTATCTTAGAAAACGGCGGCTGGCGTGTTCCCGAGGGATCGGTCGCCGGACGGCAAAAGGACGAAGAAGAATGAGCATACGGAGCACACCCATGGACGGTTGGAATGAATACCTGGCACGTCCCTGCCAGACGCTGAAGGACCACACGGAAAACGTTTCCGGTCTCACGGAGGAATTCGCCGCCGAGTTCGGCGCGGGATCGTGGGGACGGATCATCGGGTATCTGCACGATTACGGGAAGGGCCGTTCCGAATGGCAGCGCTACATGGAAACGGGCAGAGGGGGCGAAACCCATGCGCCGGAAAGCACGGCGGTCCTCCTGAACGAACTGCGCTCCGATCTGCTGGCGAGGCTGGCGGCGTACTGCATCTACGGGCATCACACGTCCCTGCCGGACTGGACCGCCAATCTCGATTCGGTCCGGCCCGCCGAAAACAGGTTCCACCCCGTCCCGGACGGGATCAAAGCCGAAAAACAGCTGATCGCGGAGCTTCGGGCGGTCGCCAACAAGGAGACGGGGCTCGACATCCTGCCGCTCCTGATCCGCATGCTGTTCTCCTCGCTGGTGGACGCGGACCGTCTGGACGCCGAACACGCGGAGACGCCGGAAAAGTCGGAACTGCGGACCGGGTTCGACACGTTCGAAACGCTTCAGGCGGAGTTCGACGCCCACATGGCAGACCTCGCCGCGCATGCGAAGCCGACCAAGGTCAACCTCATCCGCGCGGAGATCTTGGAGCAATGCCTCGCCGCGGCGGAGAAACCGCGCGGGTTCTTCGAACTCTGCGTGCCGACCGGCGGAGGGAAGACGCTCGCGTCGATGGCGTTTGCGCTCCGCCACAGGAAGAAGCACGCGATGGCCCGGATCGTCTCCGTGATCCCGTACAACAGCATCATCGAGCAGACCGCGGACGTCTACAAGAGGATTTTCGGCACGGGCAACGTGCTGGAGCACCATTCGCAGTTCGACCCGGGGAAGGACAAGCGCGCCGAGCTCGCCATGGAGAACTGGGACGCGCCGGTCATCGTCACGACGACCGTGCAGCTCTTCGAGTCGCTCCTGCAGGGGCGCGCCTCCGGGTCCAGGAAGATCCACAACCTCGCGAACAGCATCATCGTCCTGGACGAGGCGCAGAAGATCCCGCCGGAGCACATGAACTCCATCCTGTCCGTCCTGCGCGGACTCGTGGACGGGTTCGGATGCACCGTCGTGCTGTGTTCCGCCACGATCCCGAACCTGGCGGGCGAGATCGGGCTGGAGTGCCTGCGGACCGTGAAGGGACTTCCCGCTCCGGAGAAGATCATCGGCGACCCGGACGCGCTCTCGAAAGCGCTCAGCCGGACGGCCATCCGCAACCTCGGCGCACGCACGCTCCCGGAGCTCGCCGCGGAACTGGACCGCGAGGAACAGGTCATGTGCATCGTGAACACGCGGAACCGCTGCAGGGAGTTGTTCGGGATGCTCGCCTCCGCCCCGGACGGAAAGAAACGGTACCACCTCTCCGCGGCGATGTGCCCGGCGCACCGCAGGAAGGTCCTGGCGGAAATCCGCGACGACCTGAAGAACGGGCGTCCGCTGACCGTCGTCGCGACCTCGCTGGTGGAAGCCGGCGTCGACCTCGATTTCCGCTGCGTCTACCGCGAGATCGCCGGTCTGGACTCCATCGCGCAGGCCGCCGGGCGCTGCAACCGCGAGGGGCTGCACGAGACGGGGAATGTCTTCGTCTTCGAGGTCCCCGGCACCCGGTTCTTCGGCACGATGAACCAGGCGGTCAACGCCGTCCGCGACGGTCTGACGCGGGAAGGCGAATTCGAGCCCTTCACGCCGCAGGCCTATCTGAATTATTTCAAACGATTCTACGCGAAATGCGCGCCAATCCTGGACAAGGACGATTATGCCACCCGAATTCTTGACAGGCCGGATTGCAAGTACGATTTCAGAGAATTCGGCGAAAAGTTTCAGATGATCGACGATGACGGGCATGTCCCGCTGGTCGTGCTGTACCGCGGCGGCGGGAAGGACGAAGACGATCCGGTTTCGCTGATCGAAGAGCTGCGGAACAACGGTCCGTCGCGGGCACTCTTCCGCAGGCTCCAGGCGTTCACGGTCAACGTCCTGAAGCGCGACATGGAGATTCTTCAGGCGGCCGGATGCGTCGACGAGCTGTACGGCGTCCGGTTTCAGGTGGCGGACGGCATCTACGACAACGAACACGATACCGGGTTCCAACCCGGCAACCAGGGCAATTACCAGTTTTAACCGATTCAACCGATTCAACACAGGAGGTCACGAGTGAGCGACAATCCACAAAGAAGGTTCTGCCTCAAAGTCTGGGGCGCTCTGGCGGCGTTCAACCGACCCGAGCTCAAAGTCGAACGCTTTTCCTACGACGTCATCACGCCGTCCGCGGCGCGCGGCGTCTTCACGGCGGTCTTCTGGAAGCCGGCGATCCGCTGGCATATTCGAAAGATCGAGGTGCTGAACCCGATCCGCACCATCTCCATCCGCAAAAACGAGGTGGCGGCGCTGGCTTCGCCGGGGAAAAGCGAGGTATTCATCGAGGACAACCGCCAGCAGAAATCCGGAGTGTACCTGCGCGACGTCGCCTACCGGATCCTCGCGGACATGGAGTACCTGCCGCCGGAACAGCGCCCGAACGACAAGCCCGATCCCTCAAAGGGGCCGGAGACCCCGGAAAAGTATTTCGCCATGTTCGAACGCCGCGCGGCAAAGGGCCAGACGTTCCACAATCCCTACCTCGGGACGCGCGAATGCGCCGCATTCTTCAAGTTCATCCCGGAATCGGAGCTCGATCAGGAAATCGTGGCAAATCCGCCCCTGCCGGAGGACTGCGACCGCGACTTCGGCATCATGCTGTTCGACATGGACTTCACCGACCCGGACGACCCGCAGGCCATGTTCTTCCACGCAAAGATGAAGAACGGCTGCGTGGAGGTGCCGGACATCGATTCCCCGGAGGTGCTGAAATGATCCTTCAGGCGCTCTACGAGTATTACCGGAACCACAAACAGGATCTTCCCAAACCCGGACTCGCCCAGCAGGAAATCAAGTACATGATCGTGCTGGAGGAGGACGGCACGTTCGCGTATCTGGAAAATCTCTGCCAGGACGGAAAAAACAAAACGGGGAAGGTCTTCGAGCTTCCGGCCGCGAAGGCGAGGTCCGGCAAGGACGCATGGAAAACGCCCCAGATGCTCTGGGATCATTACGGATTCGTCCTGGCATGCGAAGGCAAAGTGGATGACGAAACGAAAAAAGAAAACGCCGTGCGCCAGAAGGAACAGTTCGTAAAGCAGCTCAACGGACTGCCCGGCGAACTCAAACAGGATGCCGGCGTAAAGGCCGTGCTGGAGTTCTACCGCCGCGGGGAAGACCGGAAGGTCTTTGCGGATCCCGAATGGGAGCATTGCCGCAAGATCCCGAACTGCAACCTCACGTTCCGTCTGCAATCCGAACAGACTCCCGTCGCCTGCCGTCCGGCTGTCACAGACTATATCGTCGGGCAGGCGGAGGCCGCGGGCAGGACGGGCGACCGGAAGGGTTGCTGTCTGATCACCGGAAACCATGGCCCGATCGTCCGGCTGGTGACCGCGACGGCGATCCCGAAAGGCCAGGCTACGGCCAGGCTCATATCTTTCCAGACGGACAGCGGGTACGATTCCTACGGCAAGGAGCAATGCTACAACGCTCCGATCAGCGTCGAGGCGGAGTTCGCCTTCACCACAGCGCTGAACTCCATGCTCGCCAGGGATTCGAAGAACCATTTCTACCTGGGCGACATCACGGCGGTCTTCTGGGTCGAGCGGACCTTGTCCGCCTGTTCCCTGGAGGAGTTCCTGCCCATGCTCGCCAGCCGGAATGAGCGGAACCGGGAACAAAGCGTCCAGGTGATGCGTTCCCTCTGCGAGGCCGTCCACGCGGGGAAGATGCCTGCGGAAGACCGGGAAACCGTCTTTTATTTCCTCGGGCTTTCTCCGAACAAATCCCGCATCTGCGTCCGGTTCTGGAAACGCGGCACCGTAGGCGAGCTCGCGGAAAACATCGCACACCACTTCGAAGACCTTGAGATCGTCAAAGGACCCGAATATCCGTCCCTGTACGCGATCCTGACCGCGGTCGTCTACGAAAACAAGATGGACAATGTCCCGCCGAACCTGCCGGACAAGATTCTGAGGGCCGCGCTCGACGGCAGGACCTACCCCGTGACCTGGCTTCACCTCTGCCTGAACCGGATCCGCGCCCTGTCGAAGATCACGGGCACGCAGGCGGCCGTCCTCAAGGCCTGCCTCAACAGAAAGACCAGACTTTCCAATTCACCATACTCAACCGAAAAGGAGATCCAGATGAACTACGATCCGGACAATCCGAATCCCGCGTACCAGTGCGGCGCCCTGTTCGCTCTGTTCGTCAAAACACAGGAGGAAGCAAATCCCTCCGTCAAGAGAACGGTCGGCGACACCTTCTTCTCGGCGGCGTCCACCCGCCCGTCATCCGTCTTCGGGCGTCTCGTCAGCCTGAACCGCGTCCACCTGAAGAAGATCAAGCAGACCAGGTACGGCCGGTATGTCAACCTGGACAGGATGATCCGGGACATCATGTGCAGGATCGGCCCGCAGTTCCCCGGACGGCTCTCGCCCGACGACCGCGCGAGGTTCTGCCTCGGCTATTACCAGTACCGGCAGAAACTCTTTGAACCGCAATCCGACGACGCGGACGCGGAAACCTCACAGGACACCAACCAGAACAACATAGGAGAATGAACCATGTCTGAACTCACCAGCCGCTACGATTTCATGTTCGCCTTCGACGTCTGCGACGGCAATCCGAACGGCGACCCCGACGCCGGCAACATGCCGCGCACCGACCAGGAGACCGGTCACGGGCTCATCACCGACGTCTGCATCAAGCGCAAGGTCAGGAACTTCATCCAGACGGCAATGCCGGGCAAGCCCGGCTTCGACATCTTCGTCAAGGAGAAAGCCGTCCTGAACAACATGATTCAGGAAGCCTGCGAAAGCACGAAAGACAAAAAGGACCCGGTTGACAGCGCCCGCCTCTGGATGTGCGGGAAGTATTTCGACATCCGCGCTTTCGGCGCCGTCATGTCGACCGGGAACGACTCGAAGAAGAATGCCGGACAGGTCCGCGGCCCCGTCCAGATGACCTTCGCACGTTCCGTCGATCCCGTGATGTTCCAGGAGCACACCATCACGCGTATGGCAGTCACGAACGAGAAGGACGAAAACAAGGAGCGCACCATGGGGCAGAAATTCACGGTCCCCTACGGCCTCTACATCGCCCACGGCTTCGTCTCGCCCCAGCTCGCGGCGCAAACCGGATTCTCGCAGGAGGATCTCGACATCTTCTTCAAAGCGCTGAAGAACATGTTCGACTTTGACCACTCCGCGGCGCGCGGCCTGATGTCCGCCAGGCGCCTGATCGTCTTCAAGCACGCCGATCCCCTCGGGGACGCCCCCGCATGGAAACTCTTCGACCTCGTCAGGATCGCAAAGAAAACTGACGTGGAATTCCCGCGCCAGTTCGCCGATTATCAGGTCACGGTCGACGAAGCCGGCCTGCCCCACGGCGTGACGATCGAAAAGATTTACGACGTGTAACGGGAGCTCCGCGCCATGGACGAACGCCCGGCAGACGAATGGGTCATGATCTCCGCACTGCAGCACTTCGTGTTCTGCCCGCGCCAGTTCGCCGTCATCCATGTGGAGAAATACTGGAAGGATAATTTCTTCACGGCGGACGGCGAACGCCTTCACGCCCGCGTCGATCTGCCGGGCAACCGCCGCACCTCCGGCAGGCGCGTCGAATACGCCATGCCGATCTCCTCCGCCCGCTACGGCATCGCCGGGATCGCGGATGCCGTGGAGCTCCTTTCCGGCGGCACAGTCGTCCCCGTGGAGTACAAACGCGGCCGGGAGAAGCTGACGGACTGCGACGCCGTCCAGCTCTGCGCGCAGGCGTTCTGCCTGGAGGAGATGATGCAGGTCGAGATCCCCGTCGGCGGGCTCTTCTATTTCGAGACCAGGGAACGCTGCGAGGTCGTGCTGGATGCCGCGCTCCGCGAAAGGACCGCGGACATCATCCGCCGGTGCTCGGACATCCTGTCCGGGGCCGCCCCCGCCCCGCCGCCGCTCTACTCCGCCAAATGCCGCGCCTGTTCGCTCGCGGAATACTGCATGCCGCCCCGTTCGAAACACTCCGCGTGGGAATATCTGCGGAAGGAGGTCGAATCGTGAGAAAACTCCTCAACACGCTTTATGTCTCGACGCCCGGCGCCTACCTCTCCAAGGAAGGGATGGCAATCCAGATCGCCCGCCCGGAAATGCCGCCCGTGCGCCTGCCTGCGATCAACCTGGCGGGAATCGTCTGCTTCGGGCGCGTTTCCTGTTCGCCGTACCTCATGAACTACTGCGCGGAGAACTCGATCCTGATCTCGTTTCTGGACGAACACGGCCGGTTCCTGGCGCGGGTCGAAGGGCCGGTCTCCGGGAACGTCCTCCTTCGGAAGGAACAGTACCGCATCGCGGACGACCCGGGCCGGAACGCCCTGGCCGTGAAAACGCTTCTGCTGGGCAAACTGGCGAATTCCCGGGCGGTCCTGAGGCGGTTCCTGCGGGACCACGACCCGGAAAACGCCGCTGTCGCAGGCGCCGCCGACGGCATCCGGGAACTGATGCGCCAGCTGACGAACGAGACCTCCGTCGAGATCATGCGCGGGCTTGAGGGGAAAGCCGCCGATCTGTATTTCTCCGTGTTCGATGCGCTGGTCCTCCAGCAGAAGGATGCGTTCCCGTTCACGTCCCGCTCCAGGCGTCCCCCGCGCGACCGCATCAACGCCATGCTTTCCTTCGTTTACGTGCTGCTGACGCACGAGGTGATCGCCGGGCTGGAAGCCGTCGGGCTCGATCCCGCTTCCGGGTTCCTGCATTGCGACCGGCCGGGGCGGCCGAGCCTCGCGCTTGACCTGGTGGAGGAGCTCCGCGCACCCGTCGCCGACCGGTTCGTGCTGTCCCTCATCAACAACCGGCGCATTTCGAAAGGCGACTTCAGCGAGTTCGAAAACGGCGCGGTCTACCTCAACGACGCCGGGCGGAAGGTCGTGCTTGATGCCTGGCAGCAGCGTAAACGCGAGGTCATCACGCATCCGTTCATCGGCGAGAGGATCCCCCTCGGGCTTCTGTTTTTCGTTCAGGCGAGGCTGTTTGCCAAGTTCGTGCGCGGGGAGGAGGATGCGTATGCGTCCTTCATCTGGAAATGACGGTTTTCGGAGCGCCGTGGGTGTTTATCAAGGATGGTTTGAGGCTGACGGAAAATGAAGATCATTGTCGCTTATGATGTATCCGTGATCTCCGACGGAGGGAAGAAACGCCTGCGCCGGGTAGCGAAACAATGCCTGAATTACGGATTGCGCGTTCAGAACTCCGTGTTCGAATGTGAGGTCGACTGGGCAGAGTATATCAAGCTGAAGGACGCGCTGCTGAAGATCATCGACACGGAGTCCGACAGCCTCAGAATCTATAACCTCGGAAACCGCTGGGACGGCAAAGTGGAACATTTCGGCGTCGTGGATATCCCGGACATGGGAAAGGATACCCTGCTGCTATGACTTCCATCCGGGGAAAGATGTTGTTTTTTTGGGTTGCGATTGCTTTTGGCGGATGGTTTTTCAAAGGATGGACAATCTGATGCGGAAATATTTTGAAGGCAGAGTTACCGAAAAACGCGACCGCCGGGAAGCATAATCGTTCCGGTCGGACTCTGCCCGGATGCGAAAAGACGCCGGGAATCAAGGAAACGAGGCGCCCAATGAAGAAAGGTGCCTTTTGACGGCGGGATTCCCGGTCCTTTTCGGCGGGATCTTGGTTTTCGTGCGGACGCATGCCCGGTTCACCCTTGAGCCCATCGTTCGCACTTATTCGTTTTCAGAAAGTTGCAAACATAATAGCACTTTCCGCTCCTTCCGGGGTTGGAGCAAAAATTCGGATGCTCCTTGACATTTGAACGAAACAATACTATATTATGGCCTCCCGCCTCACGCGCGGGAGTGAATTGAAACTGTTCTACTCGAAACTGGCGTGTCTCGAATACCTCCCGCCTCACGCGCGGGAGTGAATTGAAACGTTTTGTTCGTGTTATTTTTCTCTCTTTATGCACTCCCGCCTCACGCGCGGGAGTGAATTGAAACCGTTGTCGCATTCGTACAGCCACTTGTCTCCGCTCCCGCCTCACGCGCGGGAGTGAATTGAAACTCCATATCTGCTTTTCTCGAAGCCGAGGAAGGCTCCCGCCTCACGCGCGGGAGTGAATTGAAACCTCAACGGTTTCGTCTTTCTCCTGATCGCCGAAGCTCCCGC
>JAFXYP010000048.1 GCA_017541665.1 Lentisphaeria bacterium
ACACTGCAAGCAGTGTTAATACAGTGCCCGGCTCCGCTCGGGCACACTGCAAGCAGTGTTAATACAGTGCCCGGCTCCGCTCGGGCACAGGGAAATATTAGAGAAAATTCCCTTTCCGGGCTTGATTTCGCGGGCAGGCGTGATATAGTACAGGAAGGACGGCGAAAACCGTCCGGTCCCTGTCCGATTCAAACTACCCTCAACCCATTCAATAACAAGGAAGAGCAACACCATGAACTTCACGAAAACCGTCCTCGCGGCAGCCTTCACGCTGACTGCCGGGGCCATGGCCTACGCCCAGAACCCCATCATCAACAGCGCGTACTGCGCCGACCCGTCCGCGCACGTCTTCAACGGCCGCGTGTACGTCTACCCCTCGCATGACATCCCGGCGCCGTACGACTTCAGCCGCAAGGACTGGTTCTGCATGGCGGACTACCACGTGTATTCCTCCGACAACCTCGTCGACTGGGTCGACCACGGCGTGATCGTGGACCAGAACTATGTGCCGTGGGTGAACCGTCACTCCTACAGCATGTGGGCTCCCGACTGCAACGTGAAGGACGGCAAGTACTACTTCTACTTCCCCGCCGACAACCGCATCGGCCTCGCCACCGCCGACCAGCCCTACGGACCCTTCACCTGCGAACGCGAGCCCATCCAGGGCGCGGGCGGCATCGACCCGTGCATCTTCATCGACGACGACGGCGCGTGCTACCTGATCTGGTCCGGCCAGGGCATGCGGATCGCCAAGCTGAAAGACAACATGAAGGAGTTCGACGGCGAAGCGAAGACCATCCAGCACGACACGCCGAACCGCGGCCTGAAGGAAGGCCCGTTCATGTTCAAGCGCAACGGCATCTACTACTTCACGTTCCCCTGGGTCGACGAAAACCACGAATGCCTCTGCTACTGCACCGGCGACAACCCGTTCGGCCCCTTCAAGTACCAGGGCAAGATCATGGAGCAGAACCCGCAGTGCTGGACCAACCACCACTCCGTCGTTGAGTTCAAGGGCAAGTGGTACCTCTTCTACCACCACAATGACTACTCCCCGAACTTCGACAAGAACCGCTCCGTCTGCATCGACGAGATCACGTTCAATGAGGACGGCTCCATCAACCTCGTGACCCCCACCAAGCGCGGCGTCGGCATCACGAAGGCCACGAACAAAATCGAGCTTGACCGCTACTCCAAGATCGCGGACCAGAACCACGCCTGGATCGAATTCCTCCGCACCGAATCCCCGTTCGAAGGCTGGAAGACCGTCTTCCGCAACAACGACAGCTCCCGCAATCCGATCTGGGTCGAATACGACCGCGTCGATTTCGGCAGCAAGGACCTCGACTCCGTGCTCGTCCGCTGCCAGTCCAACGTCGGCGGCAGGGTTGAGATCCACGTCGACTCCCTCCAGGGCCCGGTCATCGCCACCGTCGACATCCCCGGCAAGGACGGCGGCGAATGGCAGGAGATCAAGTCCCCCGTCACCTCGCAGGTGACCGGCGTCCACGACCTCTTCGTCACCATGCGCACCGGCCTGCTGATGTACATCGACTGGATCAAGTTCATCGAGTGATGATCCGCCCGGTTGTCTGAAACGGAACATGCTGAAGGGGCTTGCGGGATTTCTCCTGCAAGCCCCTCGTTTTGTGCCGCTGTTCCGTGCTTCTGTCCGGCGTTCCCGCCTGGGTGCGTCACTCGGCTTTCTGGTAGACGCGGACGTAGTCGACGTACATGCGGACCGGGAACGGCACCTTGGTCACGTCGCCGCCGCTGTCACCGCCGAGCGCGAGGTTCACCAGCAGATAGTGCGGCTGGTGAAACGGGTTTTCGACGGAACGGAACCGGGCGTTTTTGACGTCCGCGATGGAGGAATCGTTTACGGCAACGCCGTCCACAGACAGCACGATGCGGTTTTCATCCCAGTCCATCGCGTAGATGTGGAACTTGTCCGCCCAGTCCGGGTCAGCGTGCGTGTATTGGTCGATTTGAGTCTTGACCGAACGCCATTCGGGCGTCCACTGGCCCTTCTCCGAGGACCAGCAGAAATTCGCGAGGACGATACCCCGGTAATACTCGAAGATGTCGATCTCGCCGCAGGACGGCCAGCTTTCGGAGACGCCGAGCGTCCAGAACGCGGGCCAGGAGCCTTCCATCAGGGGCGCCTTGATGCGGGCTTCGATGCGCCCGAAGCAGAACGAATGAAGGCCCTTCGTGATGAGGCAGGCGGAGGTGTAATGGATGGGGGCGTCGTTCCCGCCGAACATGCGCGCATAGGGATTCGGGTTCGGATTCGGCAGGGGCTCCTCATGGTGTTCCGCCGTGATGACCAGGCATCCGTCGCGCACCTCGGCGCTTTCCGGGCGGTACCATTGCGCTTCGTGGTTCCGCACGTATCCGGTCTCGTAAGTCCAGTTCGCCGGATCGGGCCGTCCGTCCACGTCGAACTCGTCGCTCCAGACCAGCTTCATGCCGGCGGGCGGGTTCGGGGCGAACGGATCGGCGGCGACGGATGAGGATCCGGTGGATCCCGCAGGCTGTTGCGGGGACGAATC
The DNA here is from genome assembly GCA_017541665.1 of Lentisphaeria bacterium. GTDB lineage: Bacteria > Verrucomicrobiota > Lentisphaeria > Victivallales > UBA1829 > UBA1732. The sequence goes on from JAFXYP010000048.1 coordinate 2,556, forward strand.
GGGGCCGCATGCGGCGAGGACGCACGCGAGGGCAACCGGAAGGACCGGGAACAGAATCTTTTTAATCATCAAACCTCCTGGACAAGTCTGTCGTTCTGGGAGAACCGGGCGGAAAAAACCGCCGTCGCACGGGATTGCCATACGGACGGCGGGATTGATAGCGGGATCAGTTCGACGCGGGCATCGACATCAGGAATTCGGCGTTCGTCGAAACCTTCTTGAGCTTGGAGATCAGGACCTCCATGGCCTCGACGGGCGGGACGCCGGTCATGGCCTTGCGGAGCGTCCAGACGCGCGGGAGTTCGTCGCGATGGAGCAGCAGCTCCTCCTTGCGCGTGCCGCTGGCTTCGATGTTGATGGCGGGGTAGACGCGCTTGTCGACGAGACGTCGGTCGAGGTGGAGCTCCATGTTGCCGGTGCCCTTGAATTCCTCGAAGATGACCTCGTCCATCTTGCTGCCGGTGTCGATGAGCGCAGTGGCGATGATGGTCAGGCTGCCGTAGTTTTCGATGTTGCGCGCCGCGCCGAAGAAGCGTTTCGGCTTGTGGAGGGCGTTCGCATCGACGCCGCCGGTGAGAATCTTGCCGCTGTGGGGCTGGAGCGTGTTGTAGGCGCGTGCGAGGCGCGTGATGGAGTCGAGCAGGATCACGACGTCCTTCTTGGATTCGACGAGGCGCTTGGCCTTTTCGATGACCATTTCGGCGATCTGCACGTGGCGTTCCGGCGGCTCGTCGAAGGTGGAGCTCACGACCTCGGCGTTCGAGCTCACGCTCATTTTCATGTCGGTGACTTCCTCGGGGCGCTCGTCGATCAGGAGGATGATCAGGATGACCTCGGGGTTGTTTTTGATGATGGAGTTCGCCATTCTCTGCATGAGCACGGTCTTGCCGGTGCGCGGCGGCGCGACGATGAGGCCGCGCTGGCCGAGCCCGATCGGCGTCACCAGGTCGACGACGCGTCCGCAGAGTTCGTCCGGGGTGGTCTCCAGGAAGAGGCGGCGGGTCGGGAAATACGGCTTGAGCTCGTTGAACGGGATGATGTCGCGCTTGCATTCGGGCGACTGGTGGTTGATGCTGGTCACGCGGAACATCGCGAAGAAGTGTTCCTTCTCGCGCGGCTGGCGGATCTCTCCTTCGATGAAGTCGCCCGTGCGGACGGCATAGCGGCGGACCTGGTTCGGGCTGAGGTAGATATCCTCGGAAGACGGCAGGTAGCTGTAATACGGGGAACGGAGGAACCCGAAGCCGTCGGGCATGACCTCCAGGAATCCGCTGCCGACAAGGATGCTCCGTTCGCTGCTGGCGCGGACGATTTCGAAGACGAGTTCGGATTTGGCGAGGACGCCAACGCCCTCGATGCCCATGTCGCGCGCCATCTGGCTGAGCTCGGTGATGGATTTCTGCTGGAGATCGGAGATGTTCAGGGTCGGCAGCGGAATCGGGGTGCCGTCCTCGTCGTATTCCACGCGCGGCCCGTTGTTGTAATTCTGCTGGGTCATCTTCATGAGGCGGCGGATCTCGGCATAGGTCGGATCGTCGCCGCCCTGGCGGATGCTGTTGTAGCCGCCGCCGTTGCCGCCGCCCTGGAAACGGCGCTTCTGGTTCTGCTGATTCTGCTGGTTCTGCTGTTTGCGGAACTGCTGGTTCTGCTGATTGTTGAACTGGCGGTTGTTGTTCTGCTGCTGATTGTTGTTGAACTGGCGCTGATGCTTGCCGTTCCGCTGCTGGTTCTGCTGATTCTGGTTCTGCTGGTTCTGGCCGTGGCGCTGCTGGTTCTGGCCGCCATGCTGCTGGCCGTTGTTGTTCTGGCCCTGCTGTCCGGCGGGACGCGCGGCGGATTCCTGCCCCTGTGCGGACTCCGCGGATTCGCCCGGCTGACGCAGCTCGGACGGCATCTGTTCGCCGAGGTCGCGGGTCTCCATGTTGTCGTCCGGGAAATCCGGCATGGGCGCTTCGTTCCTGGGCATGCGCGCGGGAGCTTTCGGCGTCGGCGGCACGTAGGCGATGCTGTCGTCGTCGGGCGGGAGGTCGACGGACGCGCCGCCGGATTCGTTCATGCCCGCCACGACGATCTCGTTCGGACGGATCCCGCCGGGGAAATCCTGTTCCGGCGAATCGGAGTCCATGTCGTCGTCGTCCATGTTGAATTTATAGGTACGGACGACTTTCAGTCCGTCAAGGGAACTCGGTTCGAAGGATTCGACATGCCGGACGGAGGCGGGATCATAGTCGCCGTCGTCGCCGAAATCCGGTTCCGGTGCATTGCCGCCGGGGACTTCGTCGCGGGCGGCGGGTTTCGATCCGAAAACGGCCTGGACCGGAGCGGCATGCGACTCTTCGGACTCGATTTGCGTATCCGCAGCGACTTCCGTTTCGGATTCGGCTTCCGTGCGTTTTTTCGGCGGACGGCCGCGGCGTTTTTTCACCGGCGCTTCGGCATCGGCGGCCGGAGCGGCCTGCGCCTGCGCTTCATCCTGTGCGGGCATCTGTTTTTCGGACGGCATGTTTTCCATTTCGTCGGACATCTTTTTTTCCTTTCCTGACAAATCGGAGCGGTTATTTTGAATTTGAATGATCGAACAAAAGTAAGTTGTTTTCATTTATTGTCTTATAAAAGACGATCTCAGCCGGGCGGTCAGTTCGAAACACTGTTTCCTCAGATGCTCCGTACTACCGTTGTTGATCAGGCCGAAATCGGCGCGGGCGAGCTTTGCGTCGGCGGACATCTGCACGGACAGGCGGGATTCCGCCTCTTCGCGCATCAGGCCGTTCCGTGCCATCAGCCGCCCGATCTGCATCTCCCGCGGCATCCAGACCGCGATCGTATGCGAATACCGGGTCTCCCAGCCGATCTCGAAGAGCAGCGGGACCTCGACCAGGACCAGTTCGTCCCCGCGGACGGCATCCCGTGCCATCAGCTCCCGCAGACGCTGTTCCACCGCCGGATGGACCAGCGCGTTCAACGCGGCGAAAGCGTCCGCATGCTCCCGCCCGGAGAAAAGCCGTTTCGACAGCGCCGCCCGGTCGATGCGTCCATTCCGGGTCACGACGTCGCCGCCCCAGTTTTTCCGCATTCCGTCCAGCAGTTCCGGTGTGGGATCATCATAAAGGTCGTGGCAGATCGCATCCGTGTCGTAGATATGGGAGAATCCGGCTTCCAGCAGGAAATGGCCCGCCGTCGTTTTTCCGCATGCGATCCCGCCAGTCAGGGCAAGAGGTTTCAACTCTTCCGTCTCCGTGCGGTTTCTTTTGTGTTTGGATGATTCCCGGAATGGAATCCGTTTTTCATGGACCGCCTGCGCGGCGGATGCGTTCCGGGATCCCGCGGTCTGCCCGAAAAATGATGCAGGCTGATGGCGTCTGCCCGGGCGGATGGGGAAATTATGGCCGGCAGCCCGGGAACAACATTACCCGGGACGGTCATAAGGAGAATGATGTTTTAATTTAGCACGCCGCGTTCCTTTTTTCAAGCGGATTTCAGGAAAAAACGCGAAAACCGCCTGAAAACGCCCTGTTTTTCGCCGGGGACGCCTCCGGGGAAGCGCCATTTCGTACCGTCCGGGAGAGCGTGTCCGTTCTTCGTGTTTTTTTTGGAAACACTCCGAAAAAAACGGCATTTCCCGGTTGATAATTGCCCTTTTCACGGTTATATTATTAGAATAAAAACTTTACAAACGGATGCGTGTTTTCCCCTGTTTTTCCGCCCTGCCCCGCCCGCCGTTCCGGGCTTCCGGCATGGCAGGAAAACCGGACGGATGCCGCGTCGAAAACACGGGAAACGACGATGAACGAGATCGGATTTGACAACACACGCTACCTGGAGGAACAGTCCGCCGAGATCCTGCGCCGCGCGGAGCGGTTCCAGAACAAACTCTACATCGAATTCGGGGGCAAGCTCGCCTACGATTACCATGCCGCGCGCATCCTGCCCGGCTTCGACCCGAACGTCAAGCTCAAGCTGCTCCAGCGCCTGAAAGACAAGATCGACGTCGTGATCTGCATCTATGCGGGCGACATCGAACGCAAGAAGATCCGCGCCGACTTCGGCATCGCCTACGACGCCGACACCCTGCGCATCATCGACAATCTCCGTTCGCTCGGCATCAGCGTGAAGGCCGTCGTCGTGACCCGCTACGAGGACCACCCCGCGGTCAACAACTTCATCACCAAGCTCGAACGCCGCAACGTCGCCGTCTACAAGCACAAGACCATCAAGGGCTATCCCGCCGACGTCGACCTCATCGTGAGCGATTCCGGCTACGGCGCAAACCCCTACGTCGAGACCGACCGCCCCATCGTCATCGTGACCGGCCCCGGCCCCAGCAGCGGCAAGATGGCGACCTGCCTTTCCCAGGTCTACCATGAGCACAAGCGCGGCGTTGCCGCCGGCTACGCCAAGTTCGAGACGTTCCCTGTCTGGAACCTGCCGCTGAACCACCCCGTGAACATCGCCTACGAGGCCGCCACCGCCGACATCGGCGACGTGAACATGGTCGACTCGTTCCATCTGGACGCCTACGGCACGACCGCCGTCAACTACAACCGCGACATCGAGATCTTCCCCGTCGTCCGCCGCATCATGGAACGCATCATGGGTGAAGGAAACGTCTACAAGTCCCCGACCGACATGGGCGTGAACCGCGTCGGATTCGCGATCTCGAACGATGAGGTCGTCCGCGAAGCCTCCAAACAGGAGGTCATACGCCGCTGGTTCCGCTACAGCGCCGAATACGCCGTCGGCGCCACCGACCTCCGCACGGTCCAGCGCGTCCACATCCTCATGGACAACCTCGGGATCAAGGGCGAGGACCGCCCCGTGGTGATTCCCGCGCGCGAAACCGCCGAGCAGGCGGCGCAGATCCCCGGACACGGCAACGACGGCTTCTACTGCGGCGCCGCGCTCCAGCTCCCCGACGGACGCATGATCACCGGCAAGAACTCCCCGCTCCTCCACGCCGCGGCAGCCTGCGTCCTGAAGGCGCTGAAGGCGCTCGCCAACCTCCCGCACGAACTCGACCTGCTCTCCCCGGACGTGATCGACTCCGTGGCGCACCTCAAGAAAATGCTGAAGAACCCGCGCGTCAGCCTCGACCTCGAGGAGACCCTGATCGCACTCGCGGTCAGCACCACCGCCAACCCCGCCGCGAAGCTCGCGCTCAACCACCTCTCCCGGCTCAACGGCTGCGAGATGCACCTCTCCCACCTCCCCGCGCAGGGCGACGCCGCGGGTCTCCGCAAACTCGGTGTCAACCTTACCTGCGACCCCAAGTTCGCCAGCCGCGACCTCTTTGTGGAATGATCCATCATGCTTGATCCCATCCAGGCCAGAAAACAGATCCTGAAATCCTGCCGCCGCGTGGTCCTGAAAGTCGGGACGCGCCTCCTCGCCGACCAGTCGGCCATCGCCCGCCTCGTCACCCAGATCCACGCGCTCCGCGAATCGGGCCGCCAGGTCATCCTCGTGTCCTCCGGCGCAGTCGGTATGGGCATGCGTGCCGCCGGGCTCAAACGCCGCCCGCGCCACCTCTCCGAAGTCCAGGCGCTCGCCGCCATGGGCCAGGCCACGCTCATGTCCATGTACGAGGCGGAATGCCGCAAGTACGGATTCCGCGCCGCCCAGCTCCTCCTCACCGCCGACGACCTGCGTTCCCGCGAACGCCATCTGAACGCCGCCAACTGCATCGAGGCGCTCCTCGCACACGACGTGCTCCCCATCGTCAACGAAAACGACCCCGTCTCCGTCAGCGAACTCAAGTTCGGCGACAACGACACGCTCGCCGCGCTCCTCGGATCCATGATCCGCGCCGACCTCACCATCATCCTTACCACCGTCAACGGCCTCCTCGACAAGAACCCCGACGGCACGCTCGGCGACCGCATCTCCGTCGTGCACGGCGTGACCGGCGCGCTGAAGGAGATCGCCACCGGCACCGACGATGCCGCGTTCTCCATCGGCGGCATGGCTTCCAAGCTCAACGCCGCCGAGCTCCTGAACAGCGCCGGGGAGGTCCTCTGGATCGCGTCCGGCGAGGACGCCGACATCATCGCGCGCATCTTCGCCGCCGAGGACGTCGGGACCGTCTTCCTGCCGCAGGACGGCATGCACAAGATGGGCTCCCGTAAACGCTGGCTCGCCTCGTTCTCCCGCCCCGCGGGCATCATCGCGGTCGACGACGGCGCGGCAAACGCGCTGGTCAGAAAAGGATCCAGCCTGCTGCCCTCCGGCGCAGTCTCCATCTCCGGCACGTTCAAACGCGGCGACGTGGTCCGCATCGTGCGCGCAACGACCGGCGAGGTCCTCGCAAAGGGCATCACGAACTTCTCCTCGGACGAAGCCGCGCGGATCGCCCGCCACAAATCCGGCGACCTGACCGCCATCCTCGGATGCGACGCCGAAGACGAACTCGTCCACCGCAACAACCTCGTCCTGCTCTGACTCTTTTCTCCCCTGCCCCCGCCTCGTCCGGTTTCCCTATGAAATTCTACATCAAGACCTACGGCTGCCAGATGAACCTGCGCGACTCCGACTCCGCCGCCGCGCTCCTCATCGAACACGGCCTGCCCCCCGCGGACGGCGAGGCGGACGCCGACCTCGTGATCCTGAACACCTGCAGCGTGCGCGACCAGGCGGAACGCAAGGCGATCGGCAAGCTCGGGTTCCTCGGCAAGCTCAAGCGCGAACGCCCGTGGATGATCTTCGGCATCATGGGCTGCATGGCACAGAGCCGCGGCGCCGAGCTCCTGAAGTCGATCAAACACCTCGATTTCGCCATCGGAACCGACCAGATCCACCGCATTCCGGAGATCGTGGACCGGATCGCCACCGAACACGAAAAAACGGCGTTCTTCGACCGCGCCTCCGCCGAAACGCCCGGCATCGACTCGCACCGGTTCGACGGCGCGGAGTCCCCCCACTCCGCCTTCGTTTCCATCATGCGCGGCTGCAGCCGCTACTGTTCCTACTGCATCGTGCCGTTCGTGCGCGGGCCGGAGCGCAGCCGCCCCATGGAATCCATCCTCAACGAATGCCGCACCCTCGCGGCGCATGGCGTGCCGGAGATCTTCCTGCTCGGGCAGAACGTCTCCGCCTACGGGCTGGACAACACCGCCCCGCCGCCCGACGACGCCCCCTCGCCTTTCGGCGAACTCCTGAAAGGCATCGCGGCCATCGACGGCATCCGCCGCATCCGGTTCACCTCGCCGCATCCCGCCTACTTCACGCAGGCGCTCATCGACGTCTTCGCACAATCGGAGAAGGTCTGCAAGTACGTGCATCTGCCGCTCCAGTCCGGCTCCGACCGCATCCTGAAGCTCATGAACCGCCCGTACGACACCGCGAAATACCTCTCCGTCACGGACCGCCTGCGCCGGGCCGCTCCCGGCATCTCGTTCTCCACCGACGTCATCGTCGGGTTCCCGACCGAGACCGAGGCGGATTTCCAGGCCACGCGCGAACTCATGGACCGCGTCGGATTCGACAACGCGTTCATCTTCAAATACTCGCCCCGCAAGGGCACGCGTTCCGCGCAGATGCCGGACGACGTTCCGCAGGAGGTCAAGGAGGAACGCAACCAGATCCTGCTCGCCGACCTCGAACGCCGCGCGGAAGCCGCAAACAGGAAGCTCGTCGGGCAGACGTTCGAGCTCCTCGTCGAAGGCCCCAGCAAGCGCAACTCCGCACGGTGGAGCGGACGCACAGACACGTTCAAACAGGCGGTATTCACCCCCGACCCGGCGCACCCCGTCGCGTGCGGCGATTTCGTGCGCGTGAAGATCGTACGTTCCACCGCCACGACCCTCTACGGCGAGCTCGTCCCCGCGGACAGCTGACGCCCAAACACGAAAGGCCACTCCATGAAACTGCTCTTTTTCTCCGACGTCCACGGCGTACCCAGCACGCTCGAACGCCTTTTCGAACATGCCGACGAACTCAGGCCGGACATGATGGTCCTCCTCGGCGACGCGCTTTACCATGGCCCCCGCAACGGCGTCCCTGGCTGGTACGACCCGCAGAAGGTCGCCGACCTGCTCAATTCCCGCAAGGAACAGGTCCTGGCCGTGCGCGGCAACTGCGACGCCGACGTCGACCAGTTCCTGCTCAAGTTCCCGATCATGGCGGATTTCTCCGAAATCCTCACCGATTCCGCCCGGTTCTTCGTCACCCACGGTCACCTCTGGAACGCCGCCCACGTGCCGCCGGTCCCGCAGGGTACCATCCTCGCGCACGGTCACACGCACATCCCGGAGATCCGTCTCCTGCCCGAAGGCGTCACCCTCTTCAATCCCGGCTCCATCTCCCTGCCGAAACGGAACTTCCCGCCAAGTTTCGGATTCTTCGACGGCGCTGACCTGACCGTCCGCCGCCTTGAGGACGGCACCGTCATGATCCCCGCCTGACACCGCAAGCGGTACTGAAGGAGTGCTCCGCTTCGCGAGAGCACGGGCAAAAGCATATGCCACGCATGGTATCCGCCTCCTGCGTGTGCGCGTTTCCCGATAAAAAACAGGAAAAAACAGTGGAAAGTCCCGGATTCCGCCTTGATTTTTTCGTTCCTGAAGCTACAGTATAGTGATTGATTATCTTTTTTTCACATACAACCAACTAAAATCAAACCTGAACAACAAGGATCCTTCACCATGATGAAAAAACTCGCCTGCCTCGCCGTCTGCGTCCTTTCCGCAATCGGTCTCTCCGCCTGCTCCTCCTTCGAAATCGCCACCAACACGAACGGCGTGAAGCTCACTGCCGACGAGGGCGAAACCCGCGGCCATGTGAACGCCGACATCTGGGGCGTCTACGTCTTCGGCCTGCCCGTGATCTCCGGCAGTTCTGTCGAACCCGGCAAATGCGTCGTCTTCAGCGACACGGTCGACACCAGCAACGCGATCTCCTTCCTGACCCGCAACGCCCAGAAGAAGCTCAACGGCTCCACGATTGTCGACGTCCAGAGCGAACGCACCACCGGCTGGCTCGTCCCGACCCTCTTCTTCTTCTATCGCGACATCCAGGTCTCCGGCAACGTCCTGAAGTAACCCGGAGCACATCCTCCTCCCATGCCAGACGCAAAAGGAAGCGGCAGCCAGCGGCTGGAAAAAGTCCGGCGGAACATGCTCCGCATGACTTCTCCGGTCGGATTCGGCGACGACAGCGCGAAGGAATTCGGTTCCCTCTCCGCAATCAATGTCCCGCCATGGCTCGCCCGTGCCGACGCGGCCTACAGCCGGGCGGTCCGCCTGATCCAGGTCTCCGCGCCGCCCGGGGCGTCCGCGCCCGCTCCTGAGGCCCGCCTCGAATACTGGCGCGTGGTGAGGACGCTCCTGCAGGAATCCGAAGAAAACCTCTCCTCCATCCACCATGTCTTCGAAAAAGCGGAGGAGATCCCGCTGGACGTCTCGGTCTACCTGGCGTTCGTCCGGTTCCTGATCCGCCTCGTCATGCAGATCGCGATGGCCGCACGGTCCGGGGTCGAACTCGCCGCGGATGCCCGTTCGTTCCCGTCGCCGCTCTTCCCGGCGCAGCTTCAGGATACGCTCGCTGACGCAGAGGCGGTCTTCGCCGCATCCGAGGAGAGGATCCGCAAATTCACGCTCGACAGCCTGGAGCTCGCATCGCCCGCCGTCGACAAAATCCGTTCGGACTGCCGGAAAGCCCTGCCGAAAGTCGCGAAGGAACGCTACGAACGCGCCCTCACGGCTTTCACGGAGCATTTCGCGCAGATCGGGGAGGACGGGCAGAAATGAGCGAGAAAGACCCGAAACAGCAGGTCCCGCAGGAGGAATCCTCGACTTTCGTGCGGCCGCAGAAACGCACGGACTGGCGGGTCGTCTGCATCCGCATCGGTGTCATCGCGGCCGCCACCGTCCTGGTCTGCCTGTTCATCCTCCGGCCGATGGTCATCAACGGCAGCAGCATGATGCCGACCTATTCCAGCCGCGGATTCACGTTCGGATTCCTCCCCTATTTCAAGATCTACAGCCCGCAGAGGCAGCAGGTCGTCATCCTGTCCCATGCAGGGTTCAACACATTCCTCCTCAAACGCCTCATCGCCTTCCCCGGCGAGACCGTCGAAATCCGCAACGGCGTCGTGTACGTCAACGGCAAGGAACTGGACGAACCCTATGTCAAATACGACTGCAACTGGAACCTGTCCCGCTGCGAGGTGCCGAAGGGCAAGATCTTCGTCCTCGGCGACAACCGGTCCATGCCAATCCGGGAACACATGGGCGGCATGATCGACCGCGACCGCCTCGCCGGCGTGCCGATCTGGTGACCCCGGATGGCAGGGATTCACCTCAGTCCGGCAAAGAAGGCCGCCCTCGCTGTCGTCATCCTGGCGACCGCGGTCGCCGTCTGGTTCTTCTATTTCCGCTCGGATGACGCGTCCGCTGTCCGGTCGCGCCTCCGCGAAGCCGTCGCGTTCGCCGAGAAACAGCCAAAGGGCACCGGCATCAACCTTCAGGGCGCGGGCGTCGCGCGGGCGCTCGGCGATTTCTTCTCCACCGAGACCGACATCAGCATCTCCGGCGAATCCCGCGGGCAGACCTACACGCTGTCCGCCGCCACGCGCGGGGAGGTCGTTTCCTCGTATTTCATGCTGCGGCCCCTGCTCACGTCCCTGTCGGTCAGCCTCGCGGAGATCGACGTCTCGTTCCCGGACGACACGCACAGCACAGCCTTGGTCAAATGCTCGGCGATGGCGACCGGCATGACACAGAACGGGGATTTCTTCCGCGAGGGGCGCCTGATTTCCGCCGAGCTCGTCCGCGAGGACGGCGAATGGCGGTTCAAATCGCTCCGGGCGGATCCGGTCATAAGTTTCAATCTCGATTGAGTTTTCAGTTCGATTTCAAAAGGAGTTTTTCAAATGATTGAAGCGGTCATCGGCGGTCTTATCGGTTTTCTCCTCGGCGCATTCATCCTTTTCCTGTGGATGAGGGCGAGGTCGCGCACCGACGCGGCGCGCATCGCCGAACTCGAATCCCGCACCGAGGCGTTCGACCAGGCCGTCGCCGGCAAAGTCCGCGCGGAAAGCGCCCTCGAACAGCTCAAAATCTCCTCGCAGCGCGAACTCGAATTCGCGAAACAGACGGCAAAGGACAATGCGGATGCCACGGAAAAGGCGCATGAGGCCGCGCTCGCATCCGCCAGAAGCCAGGCTGCCGCCACGCTTGAGGCCGAACGCGAAAAAGCTGCCGCTCTGCTTGATGCGGAAAAACGTCGCGCCGCCGCCGAACTCGAGGCGGAAAAACGCTCGGCGCAAACCGAGCTCGCCGCCCTCCGCGAAGCCCATGCCCAGCTCGAAAAGACCATGAAGGAACGCACCGAAAACCTCCGGCAGGAATTCAAGGTCCTCAGCGAGACCATCCTGAAGGAACGCACCGAAAACCTGCAGACCGCCAATAAGGAACAGCTCTCCGCCATCCTCGCCCCGCTTCGCGAGCAGCTCGCCGTCTACAAGAAATCCATGGATGACGTCCGCGACAACGGCGTCAAGCTCAACGAATCCCTGAAGCACCAGTACGAATCCATGGTCAAAATGACCGAGAAGATCGGCACGGACGCGAACAACCTCGCAAACGCCCTGAAGGGACAGAGCAAGACACAGGGCGACTGGGGCGAAATGATCCTTGAGACCATCCTCCGCAATTCCGGCCTCGTGAAGGGCGTCCACTACCGCACGCAGGACACCATCCGCGACGAGTCCGGCAGGACGGTCCGAAGCGCCGCCGACCATATCATGCGCCCCGACGTGATCGTGAACTACCCTGACGGAAAGGCGGTCATCATCGACAGCAAAGTCAGCCTCACGGCCTACGCCGACTACGCCGGGACCGACGACCCGAAGAAACGCGAGGACGCCCTTCAGCGCCACATCCGCAGCGTCCAGGCGCACGTCGACGAGCTGGTTAAAAAAGATTACTCCGCCTACCTCCGCAAGGGCGATTCCGTCGATTTCGTGGTCATGTTCATCCCGAACGATCCGTCGTACCAGGCCGCGCTCCAGGGCGACTCCGGCCTGTGGAACCGCGCGTTCGAGCAGCGCATCCTCATCGTGAACCCGTTCAACCTGATGACGCTCCTCTACATCATCAAGGTCGCGTGGAACCGCATGGCGCAGGAACGCAACCAGCAGGAGATCGTCAGGACCGCCGAGACCCTCCTCGCGCGCGTCCAGCGGTTCTTTGCCGCGTTCGACGACGTCGGCAGGCAGCTCGAATCGACCGGGAAGAAATACGAGGCCGCCGTGAAGGCGCTCAGCGGACGCCAGGGGCTCCTCGGGTCCGCCGAAAAACTCAAGGCGCTCGGCGTCCCGTCCAAGAAGGACCTGAAATTCCCCGAACGCTTCACCGCCCCCGAATTCTCCTCCGAACCGCTTGACATCCTTCTTCCCGGCGCGGAGGACTCGGAAGACGCCGGAACGGGATCGGGAACAGACGACGCCTCCGCGCTGTCAGAGGAACTTGATCTGCCGCTGTCCGCCCCGGGCGACACCCCGGATGCCGACGATGCGGATTCGAATGATGCAAATGACCAGAATTGAAAGAATCTTTCCTATGAAATGCCTGTCCGTTTTCTTCTGCCTTTTCGCCTTTGTCGCCGGACTCTTCGCCGCGCCCGTCAACATGGATTCCTGGGCGCTCGCCGCACAGGGGGATGATCTTGCGCTCACGCTCACGCTGCCCGCCAACGCCCATGCCTACGAGACCACGACCGGCCCCGTCCTGCCCGACGGGGTGAAGCCCGTCTCCGCGCCCGCGCCGAAACAGGAGACGGACGCGATGACCGGCGAACTCGAATCGTTCTACGTCGGGCCCGGCATCGTGACCTGGGTCCTGCCGCGAGCCGCCGCGGTCGACGGGAAGATCAGGGTCAAATGGCAGGTCTGCGTCGGCGAAATGTGCTACGCGCCCGGTTCCGCCGAACTCCCCGTCCCCGGCGCGGCCGATTCGCAGGACAAGACGGAGAATGCGCCCGCTGAAACCTCAGCCGAACCGGAAACAGCCGGTTCCGCCCCGGTCGAACTTCTCCCGTTCACGCTCGTTCGCTCCGCCGACGGCTACCTCCCCGCCGAAAAGTTCCTCGGATTCCTCACCGGGGACGACTCCAAATACTCCGCGTTCACGTTCGCGGGCCGGGGGTTCCTGATGATGCTCCTGCTCGCGATCCTCGGCGGCATCGCGCTCAACCTCACGCCGTGCGTGCTGCCCCTGCTCCCGGTCAACCTCGCCATGATCGGCGCGGGCCAGGCGTCCGGCAACGGCAGGTTCACGCGCGTCTGGCACGGCATGGCATACGGCGCGGGCATCATGATCACCTACGGCCTGCTCGGCGTGGTGTCCGTCCTGATGGGGACCACGTTCGGCGGCATCGACTCCAGCTGGATCTTCAACGCCGCGGTAGCCGCGGTCTTCGTCGTGCTCGCGCTCGCCATGTTCGACCTCTTCTCCATCGACTTCTCCGGGCTCGGCTCCTCCATCCGACTGCCCGAATCCGCCCATTTCGGCGGCATCTTCCTGATGGGTGCGCTGTCCGCCGTGCTCGCGGGCGCATGCGTCGCTCCGGTCCTGGCCGCCGCGCTCGTGCAGGCCGCGAAAATGGTCGCGCACGGCGATTATTACGGGCTCGCCCTGCCCTTCGCGCTCGGGTTCGGCATGGCGCTCCCGTGGCCCGTCGCCGCCGCCGGGATCGGGCTCTTCCCGAAGCCCGGCCGCTGGATGATGCGCGTGAAACAGATCCTCGGCGTGTTCATCCTCGGCCTCGCCGCGTACTACGGCTGGACCGCCTGGACGCTCTTCGCCGACGGTCGCGCCGAAGCCGCCGGGATGGCGTCCGCGCAGGAAACCGCCGGCGCCGCAGCGGAGATCAACGCCGCGCTGAAGGAATCCGCCGCCACCGGCCGCCCCGTCCTCCTCGACTTCACCGCCGCCTGGTGCAAGAACTGCAAGGCGATGGAGCTTTCCACGTTCCAGGATCCCGCGGTCAAGGCCGCCATGGACGGCATGGTCTTCCTGAAAGTCCGCGCCGACAAGCCCTCCGCGCCCGAAACCGCCGCCCTCATGAAGGCGTTCGACGTCCCCGGCCTCCCCGCCTACCGCATCATCCGCGGAGGAGGGCAAGCCCTCCACTGATGCAGTGCTCTCAGCTTCGCTTGAGCACGGAGGGCAAGCCCCCCAGCCGTTCGCGCCTCGCGGTCATATAACCTGTCGAACTCGCACCGGCGTTCACCAGGGAGCGCAGCGACTCCAGCGAAGCGGCCCATTTTTCCCGCCTGCCGCATCATCCGCCCGGAACAATGACCGGTTGTCCTCCGGTGGAAGCGGGCAGCCTTCCAATGTAGACATAAACACATCGAACAAAACAGGTTGCAACTTTTTTTGCTTTTTTTTTCTTGTTTTTTTCGCAATCAATGATATATTATTTTTTGAAACGGCTTCGATTGACCGTACAATTGTATGTCGTTCCGGTGTTTTTTTCAGTTTTTTTCTTTTTGTGTGCTTGTTTTTGAAAAGAAAACAAGTTAATGTATATATGGTAAAAGCCGTTGTTTTCGCAACAAAGACATATATATATCACAGAAAGGATTATCTGAAAATGCACACGATCCAGAAAATTTCACCGAAACTGAGGAGAATTACCTTCGCGGCTCTGCTCATATCAGCTTCAATCTTCAGCATGAATACCATTCTCGCACAGGAGACACGGGAGATTGGCCGGACGATTGCATCCCCGTCCGGGATGGCATCTTCATACTTGGACACCTTGGATTCAAGCTCGGATGAACAGACGATCATTGACCCGGCAACCGGGGAGACCGGGCACATCATCAGGAATCCATTCGGCGTGGCCAACCCGGACGGCTTCGATACGGGCATGGATGTATCCGAGGGGAATGATGATTTCCTGATCGACCTTCCCGGCGAAGGGGAGCACGATGCGGATGACACGGTCGATCAATACAGCAACCTGGAGGAGGGAAACGGGACTCCCGATGACAGAACGGGATTTGCGTCGGCATCCGCGGAAACTGCAACGGGAAAGGTTCTGCCGGTCATAGACAACCCGATCCCTCAAAGGGAGCTTACGATAGAAATAGCGCTGACCGGTTCCACGGGAAACAATGAAAGCGTCACAAGCACAACGCCAGATATAGGATATGCTCCGATCCTGCATGTGGCAACCGGCGGCAGCTTCACTCTGACAGTCGCAAGCACGGACAATCAGACTCTCGATCTGAACAACATATATTTTTTCTTCGATGGAGGAAATCAGAATGTACTCCCGGGCTCCATCGTCAGCCGACAGTATTTGAGCAATATGTCTACGTCGACTTCCCGCACCTATCAGTTCTCTGTCAATTCGAGGGCATACAGCGTGTCACACAATGTGACCGTCCTGTACCGTTATGGCAATGTAACAATAGTAAGATGCATCATAGTCAGGATCAGGGCTTTTTCCATTCTGATGGACAGCAACAATGATGGTGTTATTGATTTCCGTGATGAAACAGGCAAAACGAATGGAAACGGGAAATGGATTCATATCAACAACCTGGACGTTGATAACGATGGCATTCCCGATTTCGCAGATGGTTATGATTGTACTCATGGCGGCACATCTCAGAATTCGGCAAGCATGCGTTTCACACCGATCATAGTGAGAGTGTCGCGGCATCTTGATGTTTCAAAATGCAGTTTGTTCTTTAGTTTCAACGAAGACAGTTATAGCATAAGCAGGATCGGGTTTGGCTCACCGACGTTCCCGTATACCTATGAACCAACCGACAACGGTACGATACGAATCTGGACCAGGGACGGAGATACGGCAAGACTGAAGAATCCGATAACCGACTCAATTCCCGGAAATCGCATCCCGTCTCAAAGTCAAATCGGTATTCCTCTGTGTTTGCTCGATGAAAATCCTGATGTGGATTATTCGGACTATACGTTGTATATTGAAGCGATCAACCCCTGTTTCAGTGTCTCCGGAGAAACGATTGAGGCAGGTTTCAGATATGCGGATGCGTATACAGGCCCTGTTGTGCTCTCGGATAGAGTAAAGATCATCCCTTATCAAATCGTTTTTGAAGGAATAACAGAGCAGAAAGACGCAAGTAATATCCTCTTTAATCCGTGTGGTATCGAAAAGAACAAAAAAGCTAAATTCCATTTTGAAACGCTTCCCGCCTCGCTTCCTTGCAGCCATATTACATGGAGTTCGTCCGGGGTAGAGTTTGTCGGCGGAAACACGGGAAACAATGTTACTGTCAAAGCAACAGGCAACGCAGACAGCAACTATGTGCTGACGATTGACATTGGAAGAAATGATTACAATCCGAAAATCACAGGAAAAATACTGGATCACAGCACGGTCAATCTCTACATCTGGATCTTAGCTGACAACGATTCCGGAGAGAATCCCGCTTTCTCCGAATCTACGATCACAAACTGGCTTACAAAAGTCAACAAGATTTACAAGCAAGTCGCAATGGAATATCAGATTCAGGACATCAATTATATAAAGGCAAATGACCCGGACAACAACCGGGATTTCCGAATCATATACCACGATGAAAAGAATGATGAGCTCGATAATACCGAGCAGCTTACGTCTTATCCATCCGACACAAATTACCCAAGAACCAAGCCCGGACTTGAAATATTCTTTGTATACAAACTGGTTGGAGCAAGAGGACTTACTCTGTTCGGCAATAAAGAAGCTGGAATTATCATCCCCGCGGAATCCGAAAGCGGAAACAGCAACTCTGTCAGTCATGGAAGCTATATCACGTGGGCGCACGAACTGGGACACGCATGCGGGCTTGATGATATATATGACCAGAGAAACAACGGTTCCACGGGCGATTCAGAAATACAGGAGTATTTCAACCCCAATTCCCTGTGGATCAAAAACGACTGCACCTATTTGCTTCATACTCTCAACGTGGGTACGGTAACGGGCTATTACAACTACAGACGGAAGCATGTCGATTTGCTGCAACGTCTGTTGATGTTCGGATACGGGTCCGACACAAATAACAGCAGGTGCGACATTCCGCTGGGCAAAGTATTCGGAATTAACACGCAAGGGGGGGCTGAAGAAATAAAAACCGGTCTTTTGCAAATGGGCAATCGACATCCCGCACATACTCCATAAAGAACCACAACAAACATAGATTAAGACAAAACATATATTCGGAGGTCAAAATGGAAATCTTTTCCCGGAGGTCAAAAATGAAACACGTTTTTTTCGGATTGTTGATTTGCGGCAGTTTCTCTCTTGCCCTGCCAGCGCAGGAACCGCGGACGCCCGAACAAACTCGGGAACTGATCCATGATCTGTTTGGTGAAGTCCGTTTCAGAGAGTCCAATGACGTGATTCGCCCCAACCAGAAGAGGATATCGATCGAAGAATTCCTTGAAAACTGGCGAACGGGCCACAATCTTGAAAAAAAGGACATGTGCGAACTGTTTATTCATATAATTCAGGAACAGTTGTCAAAACTCGAAGAGAATTCCGATGAAAACCCCTCCACTGAGGGATATATCGGAGCATTGAGATATATCAAATATTATCCGCCTTCGCAGGATCAGTTCCTGAAACTTGTCCAAAAAACCGTCGCTTTGGATCCGGAAACCGCGGAAATCATTATTTTCGGATATATAGAGAAAAATCCCGATTGGTTTTTGAATGACGAGCCAATCGTGGAAATGATCAGAAAAACTCAATCAAAAACGAGAGATATTCGTACCGCGCACACGAATTTGCGTAATCAGTTAAAAAAAGAAACTGACGAGGCTCGCAAAAAGAAGATTCTTGACACGCTGGTCAAATGGGCTTTTCAGGACGAAAATCTTTTTACATTCTCCGAGATGGACAGATTTCTCCTTGATACGTGCGAAAAAGAATATGCGAGTCTTCCTGCCAGAAAGGCCCAGCTGAAAAAAGTTCTGGACGATCATGAGAAAAGAGAATATTACGACTGGGTTTACCGCAGAACGAAATATGCGTTGGAACATTTCGGCGAAGGAGGAGAATCTTTAAAAATGTTATATCGAATGGATACGGATCAAGAATTGCGGATTGGCGATTGGGAACGGGCTGTTCTTGAAAAAAAACGTTTGGAATGGATAAAAGAAGCTGAGAAAGTGGGGGTTATTGTTAATATTCCACCTAAAAACGGTAAAAAATAAAACACATAACCTCTTTCATACGCCGATCGGGTCAACCTGAACTCATTCCTGATCTTTTTTCTCTGCACGCGCAGATAAGCCTGAAAAGCTCCATCTGCGCGTGCGTGTATTATGGAGGGAAACAACATCCTGCCGGACCGATGAAACACCTGCTCCGCAGCTCTCGTCTTCGGGGCTTTTTTTTCAAAAAAAAATCTTTTCCTTGTTTTTTCTCAAAGGATGCGGTATAATAAAGCTGGTGGGATCAAAACACAGCAACACAGCGAGCTTACCATGGGCGATCAGGACAAGAATCCCGAACAACGCGATGCCGCCGACATGCCGAATCCGAAAAAAGAAATCCATATCAGGATCGACCTCGGCAAACGGTTCTGCATCTTCGTGGTTGTGCTGGCGGCGCTGGTCGCGGGCGTGTTCGTGGCGGCACGGTTCATCCCGCGCGGCTTCCTCTTCTTCGGCGGAACGATGCGCGGACTGTTCGATGTCCGGCTTGTTTTTCAAATCGTGTCCCGGGATGTATTCGGAAATATCGGGCTGACCGAGTTCCGTCCGGTTCATTTCGTCCTGATCGCTGTTCGGCATGTCGGTCTCCTTGTTCCTGCCGATTGATCGCCTATTCCTACTATACATGATATTTCCCAATTTTACAAGTATTTTTTCGAAAAAACGCCGAGGCGGCTCCCCGACCGTGGAGCACACCGCGCGGATTCGGCAGGAAAACAGCCGATTTCACCTGAAAAAAACGTTTATTCACGCTTGACTTTCTCTTTTTTCGCAGTATATTGTGTTTCATGTCAATGAAGTCGGGATGCAGATCGTTTTTTCCTGCTCCGGCTTCACGCATAAACTCTTTTTCTGAAACCGTACCCATGAACGAGATACCGCAGCTGACCGAAAGCCTGGAAGACTACCTTGAAGCGATCGCCGAACTGATCGCGGTCGAGGGGCACGCCCACGCCAAGGAGATCGCGGCGAAGCTGAACGTGAAGATGCCGTCCGTGACAGGGGCGCTCCGCCAGCTGGAGAAAATGGGGTGCATCGTGTACAACACGCATTACCCGGTGCAGCTCACGGAGAAAGGCCGCCTGATCGCGGAGGACGTGATGCACCACCATGAAACGCTCCAGCGGTTCTTCTCCGAGATCCTCGGTCTGCCGCGGGAAAAGGCGTCGGACACCGCGTGCCGCCTGGAACACCTGATCGACTGCGACACCATCGGCCGGTTCATCCTTTTCTCGGAGGCCATCGCGAAACGCACCGACGCGCGCGCCTTGCAGACCTATCTGACCGAGGCGATGTCCATGCCCGGCCTCGCGGTCCTCTCCGACTGCAAGCCCGGCGAAAAAGCCATCGTGGAGAAGTTCGGGCGCAACCTCGCGCCGGATGCCGCCGCGGGAATGGGCCTCAAGCCCGGCGACACCGTGACCGTGGAAGGCTTCTCGCTCGACCGCACCATGGTGCGCGTCACCGCCGCAGACGGTGCGACGCTCGAAATCCCGACCCTGCAGGCGGAAAATATCTGGTGCCGCCCGGTCTCCAAAGACTGATCCGGGGCAAATCGTCCCGCCTTCATTCCCTCTCCTTTACGGCACATATGAAACGCCCCGCGGAAGCACAAACTGCCGCGGGGCGCTTTGTTTTATTCAGCCGATTTGAACCGGCCGATTATTTCTTTTTGTTCGGCACGAGCTTGTCGAATCCGCAGTACGGCTTCAGCACGTCGGGGATCGTGACCGTGCCGTCGGCCTGCAGGCGGTTCTCCAGGAACGCGATCAGCATGCGCGGAGGCGCGACCACGGTGTTGTTCAGCGTGTGCGCGAAATACTTCTTTCCGTCCTTGCCGTTCACGCGGATGCGCAGGCGGCGCGCCTGGGCATCGCCGAGCGTGGAGCAGGAGCCGACCTCGAAATACTTCTTCTGGCGCGGAGACCACGCTTCGACATCGAGCGACTTCACCTTCAGGTCGGCGAGGTCGCCGGAGCAGCATTCGAGCGTGCGGACCGGGATATCCATGGAGCGGAAGAAATCGACCGTGTTGTGCCACAGGCGGTCGAACCACATCATGCTGTCCTCCGGCTTGCAGATCACGATCATTTCCTGCTTCTCGAACTGGTGGATGCGGTACACGCCGCGTTCCTCGATGCCGTGCGCGCCCTTCTCCTTGCGGAAGCAGGGCGAATAGCTGGTGAGGGCGAGCGGGAGGGACTCCTCAGGGAGTATCTGGTCGATGAAGCGTCCGATCATGGAGTGTTCGCTGGTGCCGATCAGGAAGAGGTCTTCCCCCTCGATCTTGTACATCATGGAATCCATCTCGGCGAAGCTCATCACGCCGGAGACGACGTTGCTGCGGATCATGAAGGGCGGCACGCAGTATGTGAAGCCG
Source organism: Lentisphaeria bacterium (assembly GCA_017541665.1). GTDB lineage: Bacteria > Verrucomicrobiota > Lentisphaeria > Victivallales > UBA1829 > UBA1732. The sequence goes on from JAFXYP010000048.1 coordinate 23,130, forward strand.
CGCCCGACCATGAAGTCGCGTGCGTAGGAGAGGATGCCGGAATGAAGGCGCGCGACGTCGCCGATGAGGTAGTAGAAGCCGTTTCCGGCCACGCGGCGGGCGCTGTCCAGGTCAATACCGCAGAAACTCTCCATGATGTCCGTGTGGTACGGGATCTCGAAATCCGGCACGACCGGCTCGCCGAAGCGCTCGAGCTCGACGTTCTCCGTGTCGTTCTTGCCGACGGGCACGGACGGGTCGATGATGTTCGGGATGACCATCATGGTCTTCAGGAGTTCCTCCTCGACACGCACCTCCTCGGCGGAGAGTTCGTCGATGCGGGCCGCGTCGCCCGCCATTTCAGCCTTGATCTGTTCGGCCTCGTCCTTCTTCCCCTGGCCCATGAGCTTGCCGATCTCCTTGGAGACGGTCTTGCGTTTGGCGCGGAGGGATTCGACCTCGGTCTTGATCTCGCGGTTGCGCTTGTCGAGTTCAAGGACCTTGTCGACGAGCGGGAGTTTGCTGTCCTGGAATTTCTTGCGGATGTTCTCCCGGACGGCATCCGGGTTCTCGCGTACGAATTTGATGTCAAGCATGTTCAGGTTCTCCTGTATGCGCTCAGAATTCCGGCATCGGGAAGTCGGCGCAGAAGTCGATCACCTCGGCGCGGATGGCCGCCAGGGCGGCATCGTCGTCCTTCGCCGCGGCCGCACGGTCGATGAAGTCGGCGATGCGGAGCATTTCCGGCTCCTTCATGCCGCGCGTGGTGACGGCGGGCGTGCCGATGCGGATGCCGCTGGTGACGAACGGCTTCTCGGGGTCGAACGGGATCATGTTCTTGTTGACCGTGATCGCGGCCTTGTCAAGGGCGGTGGCGATCTCCTTGCCGGTGGCGTGGCGCGGACGCAGGTCGACGAGCATCAGATGGTTGTCGGTGCCGCCGGACACGATGCGGAATCCTTTGTCGGCGAGCGCGGCGGCGAGCGTGGCGGCGTTCTTTACGATCTGCTGCTGGTACGCCTTGAACTCGGGCGACATCGCTTCCTTGAAGCAGATGGCCTTCGCGGCGATCACGTGCATCAGCGGGCCGCCCTGGAGGCCGGGGAAGACCTTGGAGTTGATCGCCTTGAGGTATTTTTCCTTGCAGAGGATGAGGCCGGAACGCGGGCCGCGGAGGGTCTTGTGCGTGGTGGTGGTCACCACGTCGCAGTACGGAACCGGGTTCTGGTGGAGCCCGGCGGCCACGAGGCCGGCGATGTGCGCCATGTCGACGAAGAGGAAGGCGTTGGCCTTGTCGGCGATCTGGCGCAGGCGGGCGAAGTCGATGGCGCGCGGATAGGCGGACGCGCCGGCGAGGATCATGCGGGGCTTGTGCTCCATGGCGAGGCGTTCGATCTCGTCGTAGTCCAGGCGCTCGGTCTCGGCGGAGACGCCGTACGGCACGATGTGGAACAGGTTGCCGCTGAAGTTCATCGGATGGCCGTGTGTGAGGTGGCCGCCGTGGTCGAGGCTCATGGAGAGCACGGTGTCGCCGGGGTTCAGCAGCGCGAAATACACCGCCATGTTCGCCTGGCTGCCCGCGTGGGGCTGCACGTTCGCGGCCTCGGCGCCGAAAAGCTCCTTCGCGCGGTCGATCGCGAGCTGCTCCACCTCGTCCACGAATTCGCAGCCGTTGTAGTAGCGCTTGCGCGGATAGCCTTCGGCGTACTTATTGGTCAGCACGGAGCCCTGGGCGGCGCGCACGGCCGTGCTGGTGAAGTTCTCGGATGCGATGAGCTCGATGCCGTTGAACTGGCGGTCGGCTTCCTTGTCGATGAGGGAAGCGATCTCGGGATCGGCGGAACGGACTGCGGCGATGTCGTCGTAGGTGCGCTTCTCGAGGATTTCGAGGCGGCGCACGTGGCGGGCGTCGCCGGAGAACGGAGTGGAAAGCCACACTTCGATGAGCTCCTTCATCTTCGCCTCGTCCATGTAGTCGGCGGGCAGGACCAGCACGTTCGAACAGTTATGGGCACGGCTGGCGGCGGTGTTCTCCTTGCAGAACGCCACGACGGCGCGGACGCCATGGAAGCGGTCGGCGGTGATGACCATGCCCGCGCCGCTGCGGCAGAGCAGGATGCCGAGCTGGATCTCACCCTTGGAGACGGCTTTCGCCATCGCGGATCCGAACACCGAGTAGTCGTCCCCGGCATCGTACACAGTCGGGCCGAAGTCGCGCACGGTGAAGCCCTTGCCTTCGAGGAACGGGATGAGTTTAGCTTTCAGTTCGAATCCGCCGTGGTCGGCGGCGATGCCCATGGTCAGCCCCGTAGAGCCGTACCAGTCCGTGATCTTGTTCATTTGTGTGTCCTTATTGATTGGCTGTTTGCCGTTGAAAAATGCGTGTACAGACCCCGTGCCCGAGCGGAGCCGGGCACTGCCGCAGTGGAGGCATTGCTTCCCCGCGCCCGAGCAAAGCCGGGCACTGCCGCAGTGGAGGCATTGCTTCCCCGTGCCCGAGCGGAGCCGGGCACTGCCGCAGTGGAGGCATTGCTTCCCCGTGCCCGAGCGGAGCCGGGCACTGCCGCAGTGGAGGCATTGCTTCCCCGTGCCCGAGCGGAGCCGGGCACTGCCGCAGTGG
>JAFXYP010000004.1 GCA_017541665.1 Lentisphaeria bacterium
ATCTCCCGCCTCACACGCGGGAGTGAATTGAAACGGTTCGCAGATAGCCATCATCGCTGCGGGCATCTCCCGTCTCACACGCGGGAGTGAGTTGAAACTGGGATGAGGGCGGCGGGGCCGTCGGCGTCTATCTCCCGTCTTGCAGGCGGGAGTGAATTGAAACAGAATCAGACGCGCCCTTCTTCTGGCGCTTTACCTCCCGTCTCACACGCGGGAGTGAGTTGAAACTGGGATGAGGGCGGCGGGGCCGTCGGCGTCTATCTCCCGTCTTGCAGGCGGGAGTGAGTTGAAACCAGGCATGGGTGAAAGACCTCGCAGCAGAAGACCTCCCGCCTCGCAGGCGGGAGTGAATTGAGACACGCCGGACGAAAGACAGCTTGACGCTGTACATTTCCCCGGATTTGCGGAATCCGCCGGGATAACAAAGGACAAAAAACGTCGAAAAAAAGCGAAGTAAGCTTGCGTTTTTTCTCTTTTCAATGTATATTGAAAAGATGAACGAAAACGCAAATCAGGGGAAACGACCTATGAAAATGAACGCGAAAGCCGTCATCGAAAAAGCGCGGCAGGTATTCGACATCGAAATCGAAGGACTTGCCGCCGTGCGCGACCAGCTCGGCGACGGGTTCATCCAGCTCGTTTCCGCCTGCATGGAGACTCTGGATCGCAACGGCAAAATCGTCGTGACGGGAGTCGGCAAAAGCGGACACGTGGGACAGAAGATCGCCGCCACGCTTTCCAGCACGGGTTCGCCGGCTATCTTCATGCACCCGGTGGAGGCCATGCACGGCGATCTGGGGGTGCTGCAGGACGGCGACCTGATGCTGGCACTGAGCTACAGCGGCGAGACGAACGAACTCACGCGCATCATCGTGCCCGCCAAACGCCTCGGCGTCCCGGTGGCATGCATCACCGGCGTGCCGGACTCCTCGCTCGCCCAGCTCTCCGATATCGTGGTCGTCGGCCACGTGGAACGCGAAGCATGCCCCTTCAACCTGGCTCCGACCACCACGTCCACGACCCAGCTGGCGATCGGCGACGCCCTCGCAATGGTCCTGTTGGAAGCACGCAATTTCACCAAGGAAGACTACGGCATGCGGCACCCCGGCGGCGCCATCGGACGCGCCGTCACGCTCCGCATCGGCGACCTGATGCGCACCGGCGAACACGTGGCGATCGTCTCCCCCGACGACGACGTGAAATCCGCGCTTCTGCACATGACCGCGGCCCGCTGCGGCTGCGCGATCGTGGCGGACTCCGACGGCGTCCTGCTCGGCATTTTCACCGACGGGGATTTCCGCCGCCGCATCGACAACGACCTTTCCATCCTCACGCGCAAGGTCCGCGAGGTCATGACCCCGCACCCGGAATGCGTCCGGCAGGACGCGCTCGCCATCGAAGCCCTGCGAATCCTCGAACGCCGCCACATCGACGATATCATCGTGGTGGACGACGCCCGGAAAGTCGTCGGCCTGATCGACATTCAGGACCTGCCGCGCTTCAAAATCATGTAAATCCCCCTGTTTCCCGTGCCGGGGCGCAAGCCCGGCACTACCGCAGTGGAGGCACTGCCTCCCACGGAACATAACACAGACACCGATTGTCTAATGACGCAGTCATAAAAAGAAAGGAATTGCATCCATGGATCAAAGCAAAAGAAACGGTTACAACAAAACAACTTACGGCGACTATCGCACCATCGAACGCGATGACGGGCTGCCGATGGACCAGGCAACCGGCGCACGCGTGTTCGTGAACCGCGTCTACAACTGGATGTTCTGCGGCCTCATGGTCACCACGGTCCTCGCGTGGGCCGTCGCGAAATACGCCGTCAGCAGCGAAGCTGCGATGCGCTCCGTCATAGGACTCGCCCTGCCCCTGATGATCGTCGAACTCGTGCTCGTCATCGTCCTCTCCGCGGCCGTCAAAAAAATGTCGGCCCCGGTCGCGGGCATCCTCTTCCTCGCGTACTCCGCATTGAACGGCGTCACGCTCAGCCCGATCTTCCTGGCCTACACGGAGACGAGCATCTTCCTGGCGTTCGGATCCTGCGCGCTCATGTTTGCCGCCACCAGCACGTTCGGGTACATAACCGGAATGAAGCTCGACACGGTCGGGTCCTACTGCTTCATGGGGCTGATCGGCATCATCATCGCCTCGATCGTGAATTTCTTCCTGCACAGCCAGATGCTCGACTATATCGTGTGCTACGCAGGCGTCGCGATCTTCGTCGGGCTCACCGCCTGGGACACGCAGAAGGTCCGCATGGTCGGCGAAGCGGCGGGCGAGGAGGCACAGTCGGACAATATGCGCAAGGTGGCGATCATCTTCGCGCTGAGTCTCTACCTCGACTTCATCAACCTCTTCCTCTATCTGCTCCGCATCTTCGGCCGCAGACGCTGACGCTCGGAATCCGAGATTCTGAACCCATACTTTATTTCTCCCCCGTGGCCGACCTCTGCCGATCCTTCCCGCCGAGCGAATCGCCCGACGCACGCGTCCTGATCCTCGGCTCCATGCCAGGCGGCGAATCGCTCCGCCGGCAGCAATACTACGCGTTCCCGCACAACGTCTTCTGGCGCATTACGGGAACGCTGTTTCATTTCCCGCACGATGCGCCCTACGGGGAACGTCTCGCGAAGCTGCGCGAGGCGGGCGTGGCGCTGTGGGATGTGCTGAGCGAATGCGAACGCGAGGGGAGCCTCGACACGGCGATCCGGTCGCCGAATCCGAACGACATCCCCGGATTGCTCGCACGCTGCCCGAAGATCGAGCTGATCTGCTGCAACGGCTCCGCGTCGTTCAACTGCCTGCACCGGTTCTTCCCGAAACTGCCGGTCCCGGCGGTCCGCCTGCCGTCTACCAGCCCTGCGGCGGCGCGCTACACGTACGAACAGAAACTCGCGGCGTGGCGGGACGTGCTAAGGCCGTATCTGCCCGGCCGATAAATCTTCAGCCGCCCCGGATCTCAATGGCTCCCGCAGGGCAGTTCGCGGCGCAGAGGCCGCACCCGACGCATGCTTCCGCATTCACGTTCGGGAGACCGTCGACCATGGCGATCGCGGCCACGGGACATTCGTCGGCGCAGAGGCCGCAGCTGAAACACTCTTTCTTGTTCACGACGGCAACCTGTTTGGCAGGGGCATCGGCATCCTTTTTCTCCTCGACTTTTTCCCGGCCGGCGTTCTTTTCGGCATTTTCCGCCTCGTTTCGAGGTTCGGGCGGCTTCACCAGCATTTGTTCGGAGACGCCCGAAACGGTGATCGCCGGGCCGTCCGGCAGAGGGCAGACATTCCGGCACACGCCGCAGCCGATGCAGGATTCCTCGCTCACGACGGCCTTGCGGCCATCCGCACCGGAAACCATTTCAATGGCATTCGCCGGGCATTTCGAGGCACAGAGGCCGCAGCCGACGCAGGAAACAGCATTCACGGACGCGATGCCGATGCGCGTGAGCTGTTTCTCCGCAAGAGAAAGCGGCAGAAGCGCATTCGGCGGACAGACGTTCGAGCAGCGGTTGCAGTCGTAGACGCACGCCCCGCGCGAATAGTCCAGCACGGGCTGCATGAATCCCGCCAGGCCGTATTGCGTGACCGACGGGACCAGCACATGCCCCTCGCATTCGCGGATGCAGATGCCGCATCCCACGCACTTCGAATGGAATCGTCCGGCGTTCCCCGCGCCGGGGGGCATGGCGGGTTCTGCGGACGGACGCGGCAGGGTGTTTTCGATCCTGCGGACAAGCAGGGCGGCTCCCGCCCCGGCCACGACTCCGCCCGCGGCGCCGATGAAATGCCGCCGGGAGGAGCTGAACGCAGCCATTTTCGGGCGTTTCTCCAGCGTCACGCCGCCGCGTTTGCAAGCCCCGATGCAGTTGAAGCACATCACGCAATTCTCTGCCAGCACGCTCTTCGCCTTCGCATCGATCGCGCCGCCCTTGCACGCCGCCGCGCACATGCCGCAGCTCACGCACATATCCTGCGACAGCGCGATCCGGTACAGAGGGTTCCGCCCGAGCAACGACAGCAGCGCGCCGACCGGGCACAAGGTATTGCAGTAGAGCCTGCCGCGCCACGCCGCGAGCGCCGCCACGATGAGGAAGATGCCGAGCGAGAAGGCAAACGCGGCGGCGGGCGGATCCACGGAGAACGGCCTGAAGAGAGCGCCCGTTTCCCGCGCGGCGTGTTCGGCGCTCCCGAACTCGCGCGCTGTCTCCGGGTCGACCGAGCTGAAGATCCGCAGGAATACGTTCGAAACGATGGTAAAGAAATTGGACGACGGCAGCAGGGCGATCAGCGGCAGCATCACGCCCGCAGCACCTAAGATCAGCACGAACAGGAACACGCCGTATTTCACCGGGCGCGTGTCGAGGAACCGGTAGCGGTTCCACTTCCATTTCTTCCAGTGAGTCAGCCAGGCTATACAATCCTGAAGAATCCCGAGCGGACACAGGACCGAGCAGTAGATGCGCCCGAAAAGCAGCGTGGCGGCCGCGATCAGGACAACGGCAATGAGGGTATCGAGGAAGAAGACGGATGTCAGGCTCATGAGACCGGGCGCAAACTGCGTCACCAGGACCGCATTCAGCTGCCGGATGCCGATTCCCGCGCCCACGAACAGCACGAACATGACGGCCGCGACGGCGATGCGAATATATTTCAGGTGTTTCTGATTCATGTTTTGACCTCGTTTTCTTCTGCGGGGCGTTGTTTCCGTTTATAGTGCGAAAACAAAAGGATGCTGAGCTCGTAAAAAAGCCAGCAGGGGACTGCGAGTGCGATCTGGCTCACCACGTCGGGCGGAGTCAGGAACCCGGCGAGGACCAGGAGGCCGATGACGACCACGGGACGCTTTTTCCGCATGGACTCCACGCTGATGACGCCGAGCGTGAGGAGCGTAAAGAGGATTACGGGAAACTGGAAGATCAGCGCACCCGCGATGACCAGGATCAGCAGCATCGAGATGAAGCTGTCAACCCCGATCACAGGGTCCATGTTCGGCCCGGAGAACGCCTGCGAAAACGCGATCACGCACGGCATCAGCAGGAAATACGCCGCTGCCGCGCCCGCGCAGGAGAGCAGGTACGACGCCCCGATGAGCGGACGGATGAACTTCTTTTCATGGTCGAGCAGGGCCGGCGACATGAACTGCCAGATGTAGAACAGCGTGAACGGCAGGGACATCATCGCCGCCAGCGTCAGCATGAGCTTGATCATCACGAAGAACGGCTCCAGTAGCGTGAAATAATGGATTTTGAAGCCGCCCGGGACCGCATGGGTCAACAGATAATCCAGGAGCGGCGTAGCAAAAAACCAGCCCGGGATGCAGAGCACGGCAAACGTGCCGATAATCTTCAGGAGCATCGCACGCAGGGCGTCGAGATGCTCCAGCACACCGTTTTCGGGCTCGGCCATGGTTCCGGCTTCCTTCCCGCGAGGAAGATCGACGCGTCCGCAGGCGTCAGGACTGAGCGGAACCGGAGTCTTTGCCGTCTTCTTTTGCGACATTCACCGCCGGCGCAGACTTGTCGGACTCGATGGCATTCTTCACATCCTCGGCCGGCTTGTTCACCTCGGCGAGGAAATCGTCCTTGGCCTTCTTGTATTCCTGAGTGGCACGACCGAGGGAACGTGCGAGTTCCGGGATCCTTTTTGCACCGAACAGCAGAAGCAGAACGATGAGAATAAGAAAGATTTCCATGGGTCCCAAAGTCATAAAACGCCTCCAGAAAAAAGAGAAAAGTGAATCTTGAACAGAAATGCACACGGATGCGCTGGATCCGGACCAGGCCGGGAGCGCGCGCATCCGCCAGTTTCTTAATTTACATCCCGGCAACTAATTTTCAAGCGTTTTCGGAAAAAAGACAGCACTTTTTTTCGGCGCAGGCGGTGTGCTTCAGTCAGCAGGCGTCGCGTCGGCGGGGACTTTCGGCAGCCGTTCGAGGAGTCCTCCTTCGTCCTTGAACCGGGTCAGAATCCGCAGATACCCGGTCGGCGCGCGCGAACCGTCCCGGTACCCGATGAAGAACCCGGGCGCGGGCGCGGCGCTCGGCCTCTGGATGTACGGATCGCGGATGCGGTCGAGCGCAGCCAGCCAGCCGACGGGGGAGAACGTGCGGCGTTCGGCATCGTTCCGAGCGGAGATCGCGAACGGGCCGGGCGCGTAAGGGCGAAGCTCGGAGTTGATGTGTTCCGCGCCAGCCTGCTGTTCGGTCAGCGTCACGCCAAACGTCTCCGCACGGTTTCCGGCGTCGCGGTGAATCGCGCCGAGGAACACCAGCCAGCCGCAGAAACACAACGCGAAATATACGCCGAGCACGGGCTTCGCGGCACGCTCGAGGCGCCCCGTCAGGAACCGTGATGCGCCGGTCGTCTCCACATATGCGGCAAACGGCGCGGCGTAAAGGAAATGGAACGGATGGAACGGCTGCTTCACCACGAGGAACGACAGCGAAGCAAGCAGGACCAGCACGAAGGAAACGATCCCGGCACGGTCCCGGCGGGCAAAAACGAGCACAGCCCCGGTCAGGAACAGCGCCCCGGCAAGCACGATTGACGCCACCGCCATGAAGAGCAGGAACGAAGCAGCCTCCCGGTCGATGGACCCCAGCGCGGGATGGAACACGTCGGCAAACCCGCCGAACGTGGTCTGGAGCACGGCGAACGGACCGCGCACGGAGATGCGTCCCGCAGGCGTCCGCAGCCAGAGCAGACCCCAGACCAGGAGCGAAACGAGCAGGAGCAGGATGCGTTTCAGCCGGGAACCGCCGTCCTTTTCTCCGAGCCGGACCAGTGCGAACAACACGAACGCGCCCGCCGGCAGCAGCAGGGAATCCCCGCGCAGGGATTTGTGGGCGAGCAGGAGATACGGCGACGCCGTGGCGAACAGAATCAGGAGCGGCGCGGGCAGTTTGGAGCGTTTCGCGACGGCGGCGAGCAGAAGGAAACACGCGGCCAGCGACAGCGCGGTCTTCAGAAACGCGATCAGCACGATGTCCTTCGAGATAAGGTAGAGGAACTGGAAAAAGAGGGCGGAGAGGCCCCATTTACCGGCGTCGCCCGGCGCGAAGGGATTCACGAACGCGTGCGCCTCGACGGCGTCCAGCGCCCTCTTCTGGGCCTGGAGCTCGCCGCCGTATGCAAACGGGATGTCGCCCGGCAGAAGCAGCGCGGCCGCCGCCGCACAGCACGCCAGAACGCCCCAGAGGCCGACCTGATGTTTCAGCAGGAGGCCGGGCCTCCACTGCAGCAGCAGACCCGGGCTTCGCTCCGGCACAGCCCCTCCGAATAATAGCCATGTCCACGCCAGAAGTCCGAGAAGGAATATCACGACACGCGACGCCCCGTAGGACAGCCCGGCGAGGCTTCCGAGCGTAAACCGCGCGGCGTCGCGCAAGGCGGCGGCGTCCGGGCGCAGCGCCTGAAGCCCCATCTGCGCCATCAGGATCGGCGGCGGCGCATTGTCGAACAGGTGCCGGTACGAAGTCACATAGACCGGCGACGGATCGTGTTCGGGCGGCGTGACCGTGTATGCCGCCACGGCGAACATGTTCAACAGGGAGACCGCGGCGAGCAGCCCGAACAGGTCGCGCCGCCAGCCCGGTTTCAGGGGAACCATGACTGCCAGGATCCCGACGAGAGGAAACACCGGGACCATATAGCGCGCCGTGAAGCTCGCCCCGGAGTGCCAGCCGTTGAACGACGCGTTCATCAGCAGGAGCGCCGCGAACGACAGCGCGATCAGCAGCGCCAGGCCGCGCCGGAGACCGCCCTGTTTCCAAAAGGCCAGAAACCCCGGCACGGCGAAAAACAGGAACGGCGACGCGACCAGCACGCCGCGCCGCGCACCGAACAGAAGTTCCAGGATCAGCCATGCGTTCGGCAGGGCAAGCAGGCCGCCCACGGCATCGCCTTCCGTGCGGTAGACCGGGTTGATGTACTGCGCGGCGAACGAGAACGGACCGCCGAAGCACATCGCGTTGTAGACGCAGTAGAGCACGGCGAACGGGATGCCGCCCGCGATGAACTGCCAGATGCGGCATTTCTCGCGCCAGGCGACGCCGGCCAGCGCCAGCGGCAGGAGCAGGCCCGCGGAGTAGTCGAACAGGACGGCCGCCCCGAACCATGCCCCGCTCGCAAAAAGCGAGAATCTTCCGCCGCGCAGGTACGACCACAGGCTGAACACCAGGCATGCCGCCACGGTGGAGTGCGCCATCAGAGTCGTTGAAAACGGGAACACGGCAGTGCCGAGCACGATCAGCAGCGCGCCGGGATACGCCCGCGCCCCGCTTGCGCCGAGTTTCAGCAGGATGCTCGCCAGAGCAAGCACGGAAAACGCCGTCGGCAGGACACCGAGCATGAAATTCAGGTACCACGCATTGAAGATCTCCGCGCGCGGGGAAATGCCGTCGCCGTCCGGGCAGACGCGGCGTTCGAGCGGATAAACCGGCGCGAGCAGCGCCACGCCGAACCAGGTCGTGCCGGGCGACTTGTTCGAGTAATAATGCCCGCCGTACTCCGACCAGTCGGAGGTGTTCATCTGCCGCCCCTCGGAATACAGGTATCGGTCGATGCGGAACGTGTGCGCGTCATCCCCGGTGTTCTCGAAGAAGGCGGAAACCGCGTCGTAGCGCGCGATCTGGTTCACATGCCCGACGTGGAAGAACCACGCGCAGAAGACGAGCGCGGTGAAAAAGAGGACCAGGGAAACCCGCCTCCGTGCGGCAGACGGCTTCCCCGATGCTTCGCCGAGCGCGGATGCGGACGTTTCATCGGGCGCGGGAACTCCATCCCGCTCCGGTCCCGTCCGCCCGTCCTCTGCACTGCTCCGGTCCATGGTGCGAAGTTTTTTACCGGGCGGGCGTGCGGAAACTGCCGCCGGTCCATTCGCGTTCGGTGGAGTTGCCGAGCTCGACGCAGCCGAGCGCGGCGAAGGCGTCGCGGACGGTCGGGTATTCCGTGGTGAGGATGCCGGCGAGGATCAGGATCCCCCCCGGCTTGACGAGCGAAACGAGGTGTTCGCGGCCTTCGATGAGCGCGGAGGACAGGATGTTCGCCGCCACGATGTCATAGGTCCTGCCCGGCTTGAAGTCGAGCAGGGAGGAAACGGACAGGGCGAGCTCCGCGTCGGGGATGCCGTTGATCTGCGCGTTTTCGCGTGCGATCGGGATCACGTCCGGGTCGATGTCGAACGCGTCGACCGGGGCGCAGCCGAGCGCGTGCGCCGCGATGGAGAGGATGCCGGAGCCGCAGCCGGCGTCCAGGAAGGACGGCGGTGCGCCCGCGGGGAACTCCGCGGCGAAACGGTCGATGGAAGCGATGCAGGATTTCGTGGTCGCATGCTGGCCGGTGCCGAAGCTCATGCCGGGGTCAAGCACGATCACATGCTGACCGGGCGCGGGCGCGTACCGTTCCCAGGAGGGGCGCACCACGATGCGCGGGGAGACGACCATGGTCTTGAAGTGTATCTTCCAGGATTCCGCCCAGTCCTCCTTCTTGATTTCGGCCGTGCGGGGTTCCTCCAGCGCCACACCGAACTCGCGCCACATGGGGATGAGCTCGGTCTCCAGGCGCTTGCAGAACGAAGCGGCCGCGGCTTCGTCAGGGAAGTACACGGTGTGCCGGACGTGCTTCGTCTCCTCGTCGCGCCAGGAGCTGAAATCAAGTTCGAGCGCGTTGAAGAGTTCGGCGGCGCCCTCCGGGTTGTCCGAGGTGTCTTCGACCGTGACGCAGTGGATGACGGGTGCGGGATTCATGGGAAAAGCGTCCTCACTTGGATATGACGAAAATGCTGTTGGATGCGAAGAGGTTCGGCCAGAGGACGGCGAGCCGGCGCAGGTAGTCGCCCTCGTTGGTCAGCGGGATCTCGCGGCAGATCTTGATGTCGAGTGTCTTGCAGAGGTCCTTGAAATCGGAGGCCGTGCCCGGGCGGATGGTCGGGGTGTTGTACCACGGCAGCGGCAGGTTGCGGTTCACCGGCATGTGGCCGAAGAGCATCTGGATGCGGGCATTGATGTGGCCGAAGTTCATGTAGGACACGATGCCGCGCTTGCCGATGCGGAGCATCTCGTTCAGGATGATGTCCGGGCGCTGCACGGACTGGATCGTGCGGCTCAGGATCACGTAGTCGTAGGAGGCGTCGCAGAAATCGGTCAGGGCGGCGTCGAGGCTGGCATGTATGACCGGGATGCCGCGTGCGGCGCATTCGAGGATCTTCTGCTGGTCGTGCTCCACGCCCATGACCTTGGCGTGCTTGAGCGTCTTCAGGGCGTAAAGGAGCCGCCCGGACCCGCAGCCGAGGTCGAGGATGTGCGCTTTCTCCGGGATCATGTCGCGGATGGCGGCCAGGTCGGAGCGCTGGAGCTGGATCTCGTTGTTGTTGAATTTGACGTTCATTTCGGCGGCTCCCACGGCAGGTTGGTCAGGTAGCTGGAGATCAGGGAGCCGAGCGATTCCGTCTCCAGCAGGAAGGCGTCGTGCCCGTACGAGGACTGGATGTTGCAGTAGGTCACGTCGTTGCCGTTGTCGAGCAGCGCGCGGACGAGCTCCTTGGACTGGTAGGAGGGGAAGAGCCAGTCGCTGGAGAACGACACGATGAGGAACGGCGTGGTGACCGGCTTCAGCGCGCCGGCGAGGTTGCCGTCGGCGCAGTCGGAGAGGTCGAAATAGTCGATGGCACGCGTGATGTACAGGTAGGAGTTGGCGTCGAACCGCTCCACGAACTTCGACCCCTGGTGCGCCAGGTAGCTTTCGATGCGGAAGTCCTTCGAGAACGCGAACACGTAGTTCGAATCGGGGGATTCCTGAAGCGCGCGCCCGAACTTGTGGTTCATGGACTCGTCGCTCAGGTACGTGATGTGCGCGAGCATGCGGGCCGTCGCCAGCCCGCGCTGCGGCTGCTCCTCGTAGTTGCCGTCGAGCCAGTGCTGGTCGTTCATGATGGCCTCGCGGCTGACCCAGTTGAACGAGATCCCCTGGGAGGAGACGCGTGCCGTGGTCGCGATGGCGATGGTGCCGTTGACGGCTTCGGGATAGGAGACGCCCCACTGGAGCGCCAGCATGCCGCCCATGGATCCGCCCGCCACGCAGAACCATTTCCTGATCCCGAGGTGGCGCATGAGGCGTTCCTGCGCCCGCACCATGTCCGCGATCGTGATGATCGGGAAATCCATGTCGTACCGGCGGCCGGTGTCGGGGTCGATGCTGCGGGGACCGGTCGAACCGGAACACCCGCCGATGATATTGGAGCAGACGACGAAAAGTTTGTTCGTGTCGAACGGCTTGCCGGGGCCGACCATGTCGTCCCACCAGCCGGGCTTCCTGTCTTCGGCGGAATGGTAGCCCGCGAGATGGGCGTCGCCGGAAAGGGCGTGCTCGACGAGGACGGCGTTGTCCGCCTCGGGGGAGAGCGTCCCGTAGGTCTCGTAGCGGATCACCACGCCTTTGAGGCTGCGTCCGCAGTCGAGGGGGAGTTCTTCCTCGAAAAGATAGTCGGAGGGCTGGACGATCCCGACCGAACTGCTGCAGTTTTCCTGTGCCATGATGAACTCCCCTTCCTCCGCCGGGGCGGAGAAAACGAACTGACTTCTTAAGATAAAACGGAGCCGGAGTCAATCGGGGACGCCGGCTCCGGAAACAGCGATGATGCGATTATAACGAACGGCCGCTGAGCGCCCTGAGCGCACCGAGGTACTTGTCGCGGGTCTTCTCGATGACGTCCTGCGGCAGAGCGGGCGCCGGGGGCGTCTTGTCCCAGTCGAGGGATTCGAGATAGTCGCGGACGAACTGCTTGTCGAGGCTGGGCGGATTGCTGCCGATGACGTAGTCGGCCTTCGGCCAGAAGCGGCTGGAATCCGGGGTCAGGACTTCGTCGATCAGGATGATCTCGCCGTCGTCGAGTTCGCCGAACTCGAACTTGGTGTCCGCGAGGATGATCCCGCAGCGTTCCGCGTGCTGCGCGGCGTCCTTGTAGATGCGGAGCGAGAAATCGGAAAGGCATTCCGCCTTCTCTTCGCCGATCAGCTCGCAGGCTTCCTCGAACGTCACATTTTCGTCGTGCCCTTCCTCGGCCTTCGTCGAGGGGGTGAAGAGCGCCTTGTCGAGTTTTTCGGACAGACGGTAGCCTTCGCGCATTTCGTAGCCGCCGACGGTGCCGTACCGCTTGTATTCCTTCCAGGCGCTGCCCGTCAGGTATCCGCGCACGATGCACTCCATCGGGATGGGCTTGACCTTGCGCACGATCATCGAACGCCCTTCGAGGTCCTTGTCGTACTTCCGAAGCATCTTCGGATAGTCGCTGACCTCGGAGCAGAGCAGATGGTTCTGCGCCCAGGAAATATAATCGAACCAGAACAGCGACATCGCGGTCAGGACGCGGCCCTTGTCCGGGATGCCGTTCGGCATCACGCAGTCAAACGCGCTGATGCGGTCGGTCGCTACAAATAAAAGGGAATCCCCTAAGTCGTAAACATCTCTTACCTTACCCCGATGGGGTCGCGGGAGTTCGGGGATGTCGGTTTCGAGCAAAGCTCCGTTCGAGTCATATTTCATAAGGGCTGGGTCACTTTCACGCGATCGACAGGATCTTCACCTGGGTGAGTTCCTGGCGGTGGCCTTTGCGTTTGCGGCAGCCTTTGCGGCGTTTCATCTTGAACGCGATGAGCTTCGGACCGCGGAACTGCTCCACGATCTCGGCTTCGACTTTTGCGCCTTCCACGAGCGGGGATCCGACCACCAGGTCGGCGCCTTCGCCCTTGGCCAGGACTTCGTCAAACGTGATCTTCGCGCCAACTTCGCCTTCGATGCGTTCGACGGCAACGACGTCCTGTTCCTGGACTTTCAGCTGTTTGCCGCCGGTTTTGATTACTGCGTACATTTCTTTTCTCCGGGTTGCGGGTGTATGTGTGAATTTGTTTTTTGGCTAAAAATAAACATTTTAATATAGCGCCATTTTCCGATTCTTCAAATCATTTTCCTCTTTTTTTCGAAAAATGACCGTTTCGCGCCGCTTTTTCACGCCGCACGGAGACGGCGGGAGACAGCGGACAGCGAGATTCGGAATACTTTGCCGGGCGACCTTCCCGCCGGATCAGAGGCAGGAAGCCGCGAACTCCACGGCGTTCTCGAAGATGATGCGGCCTTCGCCCCATTCGGGGAGCTTGCCTTCGAGCTTCTTCGTCTGCCAGTCGGGCGCGTTGAACGGGGACAGGAACGCCTCCGGGTGCGGCATGAGGCCGAAGATGCGGCCGCTCTCGTCGCAGATGCCCGCGATGTCGTTCAGCGAGCCGTTCGGGTTCTCCGGGAACCCCTTGGCGGGGGAGCCGTCGGCGGAACAGTAGCGGACCGCCGCAAGGTGGCCGGATTCGATGCGGGCGAGCACGTCGGGATCGGCGACGAACTTGCCTTCGCCGTGGCGGATGGGCATGCGGATGACGTCGATGCCGCGCGTGAAGACGCACGGGGATTCCGGGTCGGCCTTCAGCGTGATCCAGTCGTCGCGGAAGACGCCGCTGTCGTTCTCGGTCAGGGCAGCCTGCTGCGTGAGGTACTGGCCGTCGAGCGCGGGCGCGAGCCCCAGGCGGGTGAGCGTCTGGAACCCGTTGCAGATGCCGATCACGAGCTTGCCGTCGGATACGAACTTGCGCAGGTCGTCGGTCAGCTTGAATTTCAGCTTGTTCGCGAAGACCGTGCCGGACCCGAGGTGGTCGCCGAACGAGAATCCGCCGATCAGCGCGAGGATATGGAATTCGCCGAGCGTGCGTTTCCCGGCCAGAAGATCGTTCAAATGCACCTGCTCCGCGGTCGCGCCGCAGGAGGCAAAAGCCGCCGCCGTCTCTTTTTCGCAGTTCAATCCCGCGCCGGTGATGATCAGTACCTTGACTTGTTCGCGTGTACGCATGTCTGCCGCCTTTCGATCGTGATAATGAAAAAAACAGTACCTTATAATTTACATTCTTTCCCCGGAAAAGCAAGCCCGACGACAAAGGTTTCGCGAATTTCAAACCGTATTGGATTCCCGGCGGCTGTTTGATAGGGCATATGGGACCTGTATGTCCTTTTTTTCCCCTATTGGGATTTTCCCGAAAAATGAGGGACATTTCTTGAAAACGGATCTGCGAGGGGGTATAGTAACAAACTGCCTTTTTCGCAAAAACACAGCCAGCCAGGAGCAGGTTTCACCATGATCTCACGCAGACGATTTGCTTTCCCGATTTTCGGACTATTCTTCGCCGCGCAGGCTTTCGCGCAGGGCGGCACCGCCGCGCCTGCCGGGATTGAAGTGGAGACTCCGGCCACCGTACCGAAATGGGGCATGTTCGAAGCGAAGATCACCGGCCTGCCCGAAGATACAAAGGGCGTCGCGGCGTCTTTCAGTTTACAGGATGTCGGCATGGCAAACACTGTCGAAGGCTTCCGTGACGGCGACCAGTGGCGCGTACGGTTCATGCCCTCCTCGCAGGGGAAGTACGAGTATGCGATCACGGGCAACGAAGGCGGAGGCTGGGAGTATCACGGCGAATTCGAGGTAACGGAACCGGAGCCCGGCATGCACGGCCCGGTCCGCGTTGAGAAGGAATACCATTTCGCCCACGCCGACGGTACGCCGTTCTATCCGGTCGGCACCACGTGCTACGCGTGGCTGAACCAGCCGGAGCCCATCCGCAAGCAGACCATCGAAACGCTGTCGAAAGGCTATTTCAACAAGATCCGGTTCTGCATCTTCCCGAAGCACTACGTCTTCAACGAGAAGGAACCCGACCTGTACCCGTTCCTGCTGAAGAAAGACAGCGATAAGGAATACGACTGGGACTACACGCGGCCGAATCCGGCGTATTTCGCGCGCATCGACGAAGCCGTGGAGACGCTCGGCAAGCTCGGAATCGAGGCCGACCTGATCCTGTTCCACCCCTACGACAAATGGGGATTCAGCAACATGCCCGCCGAGGCGAACGACTTCTACCTGACCTACATGGCGGCCCGCTACAGCGCGTATGCGAACATCTGGTGGAGTTTCGCCAATGAGTACGACATCCTGAAGGACAAGACGATCGACGACTGGGAGCATTATGCCGCGCTCATTCAGGGAAAGGACCCGTACAACCACCTGCGGAGCATCCACAATTGCGTGCCGTTCTACGACTACACGAAGCCGTGGATCACGCACTGCAGCATCCAGCGGCAGGATTTCTACGTCTGCGCCGAGCTCACGGACGAATACCGCCGCAAATACGACAAGCCGGTCGTGCTCGACGAGATCCAGTACGAAGGCGACATCCCGTACATGTGGGGCAACATCGCCGGACCGGAGCTCGTGCGGCGGTTCTGGGAGGCCACGGTCCGCGGCGGCTACGCCACGCACGGCGAGACCTATGTGGAACATGACGGCGTGCTGTGGTGGAGCCACGGCGGCAAGCTCTGGGGAGACAGCGCCCCGCGCCTGAAGTTCCTGAAGGAAATCCTGTACCAGACGCCCGGCTGCGGACTCCGCCGCACGAGGCAGGAATGGGACGACCTCGCCGCCTGCGCCGAGGACGACCCGGATTATCTGCTCTTCTATTTCGGGCGCAACCGGCCGAAATACCGCGACTTCAACAAGCTCGACCCGGAGGCATCCTATCACGTGGAGGTCATCGACACGTGGGACATGACCATCGACGACCGCGGGATCATGAAGGGGCGGTTCCGCCTCGACCTGCCCGGGAAGGAATTCACCGCGATCCGCGTGGTGAAGGTGAAGGAAAAATGAGATCGAATTGAGGCAGAATCCGCGCAGAACGCATTTTTCAACAAACCCTGACCCCGGCGGGCATGACGCCGCCGGACAGAAATGGAGACCGATATGAACTTCTATGACAAACTCCGCGCCGCCTGGAAGCAGAACGATTCGCTGGTCTGCGTCGGGCTCGACCCGGACCCCGCCAAACTGCCCGCCTGCGTGCGCGACCTCGACAAGCCCGTGTTCGCGTTCAACAAGGCCATCATCGACGCCACGAAGGACCTGGTCTGCGCGTACAAGCCGCAGGCCGCGTGCTACGCCGCGCAGGATGCCGACGACCAGCTCGCCGATACCATTCGCTACATCCACGAGGCCGCGCCGTCCGTGCCGGTCATCCTGGACGCCAAGCGCGCGGACATCGGCAACACCACGCGCATGTACGCCGCCGAAGCGTTCGAACGCTACCGGGCCGATGCCGTGACCGTGAACCCGTACATGGGCATGGACGCCATCAAGCCGTTCCTCGACTGCGCCGACAAGGGCGTCGTGGTCCTCTGCCGCACCTCGAACGGCGGCGCGAAGGAAATCCAGGAGCTCGTGCTCCAGAACGGCGAACTGCTCTACCAGTATCTCGCGGAACGCATCTCGACCGTGTGGAACTACAACCGCAACGTGCTGCTCGTGACCGGGGCCACCTGCCCTGCCGAGCTCGGCGAAATCCGCAAGCGCGTCGGCGACTCCGTGGCGCTGCTCGTCCCCGGCATCGGCGCGCAGGGCGGCGACCTGGAGGGCGTGCTCCGAAACGGCCTCACAACGGACAGGACCGGACTCGTCATCAACTCCTCGCGCGGCATCATCTTCGCCTCGAACGGCGAGGACTTTGCCGAAGCGGCCCGCCGCGAGGCGCTGAAGCTCCGCGACGCGATCAACGCGTTCCGGGGCTGAGCGAATTCGGTTTCCAAAAACCGGGATACCCCGAATCGAGTAGGAGGTTGTCCCTTAGTGGGGCAACCGTCCTCTCACACCACCGTACGTGCCGTTCGGCATACGGCGGTTCAACAAGGTGAGTGAAGCGCGTTGTATCGTCTCAGGATATCGTCATAGCCCAAGAGTTCAAGC
>JAFXYP010000049.1 GCA_017541665.1 Lentisphaeria bacterium
AAACGACATCGACGGCATGATCCACGTCTCCGACATGTCCTGGACCCGCAAGATCAACCATCCGAACGAAGTCCTGAAGGTCGGCGAGGAAGTCGAAGCCGTCATCCTCGACATCGATCCGACCCAGCAGCGCATCTCCCTTGGCCTCAAGCAGACCGAGATCGATCCGTGGGCCAACATCGAGCAGATCTACAAGATCGGCGACGTCGTGAAGGGCAAAGTCACGAAGGTTACCGCGTTCGGCGCCTTCATCGAGCTCTCCCACAAGATCGACGGCCTCGTCCACATCTCCCAGATCTCCCGCGACCATATCGAAAAGGTCAAAGACAAACTCAATCTCGGCGACGAGATCGAAGCTGTCGTGATCAAGATCGACAAGGACGAACGCCGCATCGGCCTCAGCATCAAGGCGCTCGAGGAAGGTTTCAGCGAAGAGTCCATCAAGGCCGCCGGCGAGGAAGTCTCCGCCGCGCTCAAGCCGGGCGAAGCCCTCGGCGACATGGGCACCATCTTCGGCAACTCCCTCGACAACCTCGACCTGAAGAAGGATTGAGCGAAGTCCCGGGAACCATCCCGCAAGATCGCATCCGCCCCGCAGGAATCCGTTTCCTGCGGGGCTTTTTGCTGCCCGGATCTCCTCTCCGGGGCTTTTTGCTGCCCGGACAGAAGATTCTTTCCCTTTTCCCGAAAAAGCCTGAAAACGGCATTTGCCTTTTTGAGTTTATTATGCTATATTGAAGAATAATTCCCAAATCAAAACTCTTTTGCAACCCCGCTCAGGAAAGGTTTTCCCATGGCCACTTACTATAACGTCTATTCCGGCACAACCAAAACCGGTCTGACCGCAAATGCAAAAGATGTCATCATATGCGTCTCCAAGGGCGGCACAGCGATCAAATCCGATGTCGGCAACTATGGGGAAATGGTCGTCTATTCCGGCGGGATCGCGATTTCCTCCTTCATTCAAACGAACGGCGTCCTGCACGTTTCCAAAGGGGCGGTCGACTCCTGCGCCAGCGTCAGGGGAGGGGAGATGAACGTTTCTTCCGGCGGAAAGTCGGTTTCTTCCTTTATTCAATCAAACGGGAGCTTTTTTGTTTATACAAAAGGCGTTGCGATCGACACCGTCCTCTCCAGCACCGTGGGAAAGATGTATGTTTCCGGCGGATCGGCGGTCCATCCTGTGGCTTTCTCCAACAGCCTGATCGATCTTGAGTCCCGCGGCGTCGCGAGCGGAGCCTGTCTTTTCGGCGGGAAGATGACCGTCTTTGACGGCTGCAAAGCCGTTGACACGGAGATCGACAGAGGCGGATCCGTGATCATCAGTTCCGGCGGGAGCATTAAGAAGACCCATATCAGCGCTTTCAACGGATCGGGCGGCGAACTGTATGTCCGATACAATGGCAAAGCAACCGAAACCACAGTGGACTACAAAGGAAAGATGTATGTGTCCAACGGCGGCTCGGCGGACAAAACGTACCTTAACGGCAGCATGTATGTCGATCTCGGCATTGCGAGCAGGACCACCGTTTCCGGCGGCAGCATGATCGTTTCCAACGGCGGCTCGGCGGTGAAGACCACCGTTTCCGGCGGCAGCATGATCCTCTCCCAGCATGGCATGGCGACCAATACCACCGTGTGTGACGGAGGGAAGCTCATCATCGATGCCGGCGGCACTGCGACGAAGACCACGGTCAGCGGCACTTTGTCGATCCTCAACGGCGGTTCGGCGAACAGCGTCACGGGCAAAAAAGCACTGATCGAGGTTTCCGCCGGGGCATCCGCGTCCAATGTCGTCGCCAGTGGCGGCACGATGTTCATCTCGAAAGGCGCAACCGTCACCAACCTCACGAACAAGGGCGCGGACATCCGGGTGGAAAAAGGCGCCGTCGTCTCCAACTGCAAAGGCAATCCGCTGGAGTTCGCCGACAGGGACGGCGGCTGGAACGAATATGAGAAGGGGGAAACGCCGTCGGGTTATCATGACGTCAAGGTTGAGAATATCCCCGACTCCACCAAGAAGATCGCGCTGGACACGGACGGCTCCGTTTCCATGAACGGGATGATCAATTTCGTCGGATACGAAGACGAATACGACTACGGAAGGATCAACCTGATCAATGCGGCGAACCTTTCCTTCAAGGTCGAGGCCACGGGCAAGGCGAAGTTCACGATCTGGAGGTGGGACGGGTCGAAGATGATTTCGGTGCAGTCGACCGCCCTGAAGAAGGATTCGAAGACCGGGCTGTTTACGGTGACGACGAAGAAATGCCTGCTGGAAAAGGAGAACGAATACTACATCTCCGTGCAGGCGCTGAACGTGAAGACCGGCGGCTTCGCATATTACAATGTGCACCTCAACCGGGAGGACGACAACTGCATCTTCTACAACCATTGCGACGACTCCGAGAACTACTGGATGGTCGATTCGAAAAAGGACCTGAACAACTCGGCGGACATCCCGACGCGGACGCTCTCCTTGGGCGAATCGAAGACGCTCCAGGTGGACGTGACTGCGCTTAATTACAGGAAGACATGGAACAACTTCGTCGGACACAACGACGATACGGACTATGCGAAGATCAAAGTGACGCAGAACCTGAAGACGAGTTTCACGGTCGAGGCGACCGATGCCGCGAAGTTCACGGTCTACCAGATCGTCAACAATAACGGCAAATACTCCCTGAAGTCGGTCAAGTCGAAGGCGCTCGCGAAACAGAAGGACGGGACGTTCAAGGCGACGCTCTCCAACGTCTCCCTGAAGTCCGGGAACGACTACTGCGTCTGCATGACGTCCACAAATGCGAAGAAGGGCGGCAACGCATACTACAACGTGACGTACACGGCGGTTTCGGCGGACTCCGCCGCGCTCACCATGCCGGAGACCGCTTCCGATGCCTGCGCTCTCTCCATGCCGGAGACCTCCGACGTCCTCGGATTGACGGATGCCCTGAGTTTCGGCGGGTACTCCGCGGACGTCCTCGCCGATGCTTCCGCGGCTGCATCGCTCCGGCAGGACGACTCTCTGCTCGACCGGAGCATCGGCCTGCTGGCATAATCAGCCTGAAAACAAACGGAACAATACCGGACCTCCGGACGGGCATTCCCCGCCCGGAGTTGTTTCTATTCCCATGTTTTGTGGAAGATTTTTGCATTTCGAGCTTGAAAAAACGAAAAAGGCGGCTATATTTTTTTCAATTCATTTTTCAGCGAATGACGAGGCGCCATTACATGATGTTCCACACGACAGACGGTTTCAATGAGCACAGCGGATCTTGTTCCGCCGTGCCGCTCTCCGCTGTCCGCGACATCGCCTCCGTTCGCATCGCGTCCGATGCCATTATCAGCATTATTATTACGCAGGCCGCCCGTTGAAACCCTTTGCACAGGGAAGATACGGGTGGTCCGGGACGCGTCGTTTCCACCCGTATCCGGATGCCTGATTTTTCCTGAGCAATCCTAATACAACCCAACACAAGGATCGCAAGACATGGACAACAAAGAACAAATCTCCATGAGAGTTCGAGAGCTCAGGGCTCAGAAAAACTTCACCGTGCCGCAGATGGCGGAGCTCCTCGGCGTTTCGCCGGAGGAATACTCCCTGTACGAAAACGGAGCCAAACAGGCGCCGTTCTCGTTCTACTACAATCTGGCGGGACACTTCGGGCTGGACGTCTCCTCGGTGATCAGCGGCGAGGCGCCGAACCTGGCGCTGTACACCGTCACGCGCAGCGGCGAGGGCTTCCCCTTCGTCCGCCGTCCCGAGTTCTCCTACCTGCACCAGGCCATCCGCATGAAGGACCGCACCGGCGAGCCTTTCATCGTCACCGCGCCGCCCGCCGGCGAGAACGAACCCCTGCAATACTCCGAGCACAACGGACAGGAATTCGTGCTGATCCTGTCCGGCTCCCTGAGAGTATTCCTGCACGGCAAGGAGGAGCTCCTGAACGAGGGCGACAGCATCTATTTCGACGGCCGCGAAGCGCACGCCATGCTCGCAGCAAACGGCAAGCCCTGCAAGTTCCTCTCCATCGTCATGCACAGCAAATACGACGACGAAAAGCCCGACCGGTTCGCGTTCGTCCCGCAGCCCGTCGTGAAGGAACCCCCGACCGGCAGCCGCCGTCTCCTCTATCAGGACTACATGGACGAGGAGTGGAACGAGGACGGGACGCTGAAGGCCGTGCACTTCAAAGTGCCGGAAGACTTCAATTTCGCGTTCGATGTAGTGGCGCGCCTCGCATCCGAATGCCCTGACAAGATCGCCATGAAGTGGGTCTCCAAGGACAAAGTCTGCCGCGATTTCACATTCCGCGACATGTCGGAAAACTCCATGCGTGTCGCGAATCTGCTGCACTCCCTCGGAATCCGCAGGGGCGACCGCGTAATGCTGGTGCTGAAACGCCATTACCAGTTCTGGTTCGTGCTGAACGCGCTCCACATGATCGGCGCGGTCGCGATCCCGGCGTCCTGCCAGATGACCGCGCACGACTTCGAATACCGCTTCAAAAAAGCCGATGTCCGCTATGTGATCGCTTCCGCCGACGGCGGCATCACGAAGGAGATCGATGCCGCCGCCGAAGTCACCGGCATGACGCTCAAGCTCTCCGTGAACGGACAGAAGGACGGCTGGCTCGACCTCGACGCCCTGTATCCGAACTTCCCGCCCGTCTTCCAGCGGCCCGCCGGACAGAAAACCACCGATCCGAGCCTCATCTTCTTCAGTTCCGGCACCACCGGCTATCCGAAGATGGTCGAGCACGACTACTCCTATCCGCTCGGACACATCATGACCGCGCGCCATTGGCACAAGGTCAACCCCGACGGGCTCCATTTCACGGTCGCCGACACGGGCTGGGGCAAGGCGCTCTGGGGCAAGATCTACGGCCAGTGGCTCTGCGAAGCCGGCGTCTTCACCTTCGACTTCGACCGCTTCCACGCCGCCGACCTGCTCCCGATGTTCAAGCAGTACGGCATCACCACGTTCTGCGCCCCGCCGACCATCTTCCGTTTCCTCGTGAAGGAAGACCTCTCCCAGATCGATTTCTCCACGCTCGAACACGTCACGACCGCCGGCGAAGCCATGCCCCCCGAGGTCAGCGAGGCGTTCGCGCGCGTTTCCGGCCAGCTCCCGTACGAGGGCTTCGGCCAAACCGAATCCACCCTGCTCATCGGCACGCTCTCCGACATGAAGCCGCGCCCCGGCTCCATGGGACGCCCAAACCCGCAGTTCGAGGTCGTCCTGCTCGATCCGGATGGAAACCCGGTCAGCACCGGCGAGACCGGCGAAATCTGCGTGAAGGTGACCCCGGACAACCATCCGTGCGGGCTTTTCCGCTGCTACCTGAAGTCCCAGGAGGACACCGACAAGGTCATGCACGACGGCTACTACCACACCGGCGACCAGGCGTGGCAGGATGAGGACGGCTATTTCTGGTATCAGGGCCGCGCCGACGACATCATCAAGACGTCCGGCTACCGCGTCGGCCCCTTCGAGGTCGAAAGCGTCCTCATGGAACTCCCGTACATCCTCGAATGCGCCGTGACCGGCGTCCCGGATCCCGTCCGCGGCAAGGTCGTGAAGGCCACCGTCGTGCTCGTGAAGGGCAAAGAGGGCAGCGACGAGCTTAAGGAAGAGATCAAAAACTATGTGAAAACCCACACTGCGCCGTACAAATACCCGCGCATCATCGAATTCGTCGCCGAACTCCCGAAGACCGTCAACGGCAAGATCCGCCGCGCCGCGATCCGCGCGCAGAACGAAGCCGCCGCTTCGGACGAAAAGAAGGCGTGATCCCGCCCTCGAATCGACTTGTTTGAATTCATCAAGTCCTGCAGGAAGCTAAAACTTCCTGCGGGACTTTTTCGCAGGCGGATCAAGCGTTTTTTTCGGTAAAATATTCCCTGCCGGGAAAGAATCGGGACAGGGGAGATGGAATATAAACCGAGGCGAGGGAAGGGGCGGCTATGCCGCCTTAATCCATGGCAGGCTCGAAGAACACTTTTACGCGGCGCGTGCGCGGTCCGTCGTACTCGCAGAAATAGATCCCCTGCCACATGCCGAGCTCGAGTCGGCCGTTGCGGAACGGCACGGTCTGGCAGAATCCGGTGAGGATCGCCTTCAGATGCGCATCGCTGTTGCCCTCGCAGTGCTGGTAATACGCCTCGTCGTGCGGGATGAGCGAGGAGAGCTTCTGCAGGACGTCGTGCTTCACGTCCGGGTCGGCGTTCTCGTTGATCGTGATCCCGGCGGTCGTGTGCGGACAGAAGATGTGGCAGATGCCGCACGGGATGGACGGCGGCAGCACGCGGTTGACGTCCTCGGTTATATCGATGATCTCGCAGTGGCGGCTTGTCTTGACGGTGAATTCGGCCATGGTTCGGTCTTTCCTTTTGAGGTGGTTTTTGTGTTGTGTTCCTCAATTAATATAACGTGTGCGGACAGTGTTTGCAAACGCGTTCCGGCAGAAAAAACGGGGCAGGGGAGAGTATGTGCTCAGAAGGGGAAATGTCTCTTTTTTTACACCACATATTGAAAGTTTAATCAAAAGAGTTTGAATAAAGTTTCAAAACAGGCTTGACTTTCACCCCGAACCATACTATATTTTCCCCGGATCCCGGTCCCGGATGACGCCGACCTTCTGAACCGGACGGCAGCCGCGGATCCCGATCCCTTCCCTCCTGTTTACCTCACCATACAAACGAAAGGAGTCTGCCGACATGTGCCGTTCGCCGCCTCGAAATACCGTATAAATGTACGATGGAATCAACTGGAATCACACACACTTTTTTTTGCACCATTCATCCACAAACGAAATTGATGCGGACTTCATCATGAGTGAATATATCGAAGAAATCGGATCGGACCAGGGCATCGGAATGGACCAAATCCTCCGTGAGGCGGAACAGGATCACGCTTCTTGGGAAAAGAACGACATGCCGGGGACGGAAACGCTCCGGCGGATGATCCTCCTGGCGGATTGGGCCAGCCGGGAACCGAAGCGCTGGACGGCTTACAGGATGTTTTACTACGAGAAGGTGGGCAACTCCACAGTCATCGCGCAGAAACTTCATGTGGCGGAACGCACCGCAAGGCGCTATCTGCTCCCCGTCCGGCTCGGGAAACACCTCCGCCGCCAGACGAACGACCGGAACATCCTCCGGGCATCGCCCCGGCGGAACAGGGGAGGGGGACTCGGGCTGAAGGCACTGTGACGAAAGGATGATCGATACAGGATCAAGCACAAAAGAATGCTTCGAATCGAATGAAATTAAAGAATGATTCGAAGCCGGGCGGACATGGAGAAAAAAAGGCAAAGGCTTCGTTTTTCTCCGGCGTCCGCCCGTTTTTTTCAGAAGAATTCACACACAGTCCGGTTTCAGCGGCCGAACCGGGAACTGCCGATGCCGGACGAGGGGGGAACCTTGCGCTTGGATTCCGTTTGGGGTGGATCGAACCCGAATTTCGCATGTTTCAGGTCATAGTGTTCCGGGAAATAGTAGTTCCCCCTGTAATGCTTCGCCTCAGCTGGATTAAACCGGTTGACGAGGAAGAAATCGGTCTGCCGCACAGGAAAAACGACTTCTTTCAGAGGATGGTCCGGGGGCAGATCCGGTTTGGTCAGCCGAACCCGCCCGTAAAACGCATAGTACGGACAGAAATCGTACTCCTGCACGATC
Organism: Lentisphaeria bacterium; assembly: GCA_017541665.1. GTDB lineage: Bacteria > Verrucomicrobiota > Lentisphaeria > Victivallales > UBA1829 > UBA1732. The sequence goes on from JAFXYP010000049.1 coordinate 7,681, forward strand.
GCGACTTCGATATCGGAATACCGATACGTGTAATCGTAGGTAGTATTACCGCGACGTTCGGAGAAAATAACTCTTCTGCGTATGATCTCCCTCACGTCATGGATGCAATCCATCCGGGCAAATTTGAGTTGGGGTGCTGCCGGGGGCAGGGGATTTCTCCCGTCGCCCCAGTGGGAGGGCAGGGAGCCCACGGCAAGCACGGACAGGACGATGAAGCCGATGAAACAGAGAAAGCACAAGATGGTGGTGGTGATGATCGCGCATCTGACGACCCGGACGAAGACATGCCATGCCCGGAGCCGCTTTTTCACGGATTTCAGGTCTTTGGGCAGATGATTCATCGCGGAGAGACGGTCCAGTTGATTCTTGCTCTATTCAATTCAAAATAAGGATACTATACTCCAGTCTTTCGGGAATACAAGTGGAGTATTCAATTATCCTGCAAAGATAAAACATGCACGGAAGGATCGAAGAAAGACGCAGAGCCGGGTGGAGAAAAACCGTGTGTGTGTCGCAGGGCAGGGGATATCCGTCAGCTCAAGAGAAACAGAATAAAGAAATACGACATATATGTCATATGCGTCATATTTCAGAACAAAGCCGCTATTAACCCCAACGAGGTTCGCGGCGCGCGGCCAAGCGAACATCGAGCACATGCGAACAAGGAAATCCTGCTGTTTATGTTTCCTACTGAATGTCGTTCGCGGCGCGCGGTAAAAGGATCCATATGCATCCGCAAACAAGTCTTGTACTCAAGTTGCATGTCGTCGTTCGCAACTCGCGGAAAAAAAATATCGAGCGAAGCGAGTCTACCGAGGAGTGAAGCGACCCCCGACGCGAACGCGTCATCATTGAGCGCAACGAAGTTTTCCGAGGGAGGATAGGACGGGACGCAGCATTTTCTCACGGAAAGAATCTTCTGCCAACAAAATAATCTCTTTGGGACGGGTCGTGCAGGAAAAGAGAAGAACTTTCCATCGATTTGCGACAATCTCTTCCGCATGTCGTTCGCGGCGCGCGGTAAAAGGGATCCATATGCATCCGCATGTCGTTCGCGGCGCGCGGTAAAAGGATCCATATGCATCCGCAAACAAGTCTTGTACTCAAGTTGCATGTCGTCGTTTGCAGCTCGCGGAAAAAAAATCGAGTGAAGCGACCCCCGACGCGAATGCGTCATCATTGAGCGCAACGAAGTTTTCCGAGGAAGGATAGGACGGGACGCAGCATTTTCTCACGGAAAGAATCTTCTGCCAACAAAATAATCTCTTTGGGACGGTCGTGCAGGAAAAGAGAAGAATTTTCCATCGATTTGCGACAATCTCTTCCGCAAACAGCAACCAGACACAAGATCAGCGGACGATTCTGCACAAGAAACAGATTTCAATCCGAGACGATTTAAGGGCAGGGAAACACCAAGAACGAATCGCAGACCGTCCGAAGATTTGCCCGGTCTCCGAGTGGCCTTTCCGGCCATTTGCAACGTCGCATAATATATATTATGTTAAATCAAGTGCTCCGATTCCAGACTCGGGATACACCTGTTATCCTTTTATGTTGTGTCGGTTGCAAAACATGTCAATATCGATTGTCAATAACTTTTCAATAACTTCGACGGAAGGGAATGTTTTCGGGCACAGACCACGAAAAATCACCTCTATGCGATGTCGACTCGAAAAAGAAGCCGTGTATTGAGAGAATACCGTTTGCAAAGAAACACCTTGAGGACATCATCCGTCGTCTGCCGGACAATCAAGGACAAAATATATAAAAAATGGATGAGTTCGCGTTCAGGGGTCGCTGCAATCCTCGAAGACGCTTACACTCGACATTTTTTCCCGCGAAACGAAAAAAAGACAAGGGGGGCTATGATAGATAAAGAATGCTGATGCTCGTATTTGTTTCAATGACCGCGAGAAGCGAAAAGACAAAGGGTATTATTATGTAAGCAGAACAAAGTCAAACATTTTTTATTTCCGGGGGGGCTTCGTATCTTTTCAATGACTGCGAGACACGAAAAGATAAAGGGGGTTGATGGAGAAAGAACATAACTTGAGCAACTTTCCCAGCTACAAAGACAGACTGCCTTTACCGTCTTTTTTTGATTTAAACATGATGAAACGGGGCAGGGTTGAGCTCGAACTGCCCCCCTACCCTATCGTTTTTTGAGGAAGGACGCGTTCGCGTCCGGGGTCGCTGCGCTCCTCGGAAGACTCGCTCTCGCTCGACAAATTATTTTCTTTACCGCGTGCGCGAATGGTTCAAATACTGATGATTTCTACAAGTCGAATATGACGAATATGACATATAGGGGCAGATGAATATGTATCTGTGTTCCCTCTGTCTTCCTCTCCCTGCCCTGCAATGTCAGAACCGAATTCAGTCGATGCCCCCCTGCCCCGGTCAGGCTTTTTCCAGCGACTTCAGGAATTCCGGGTCGCCAGCTTTTCGCAGGAAGCCGAACAGGTCGTTCCCGATGGGGACCAGGCCCGCCGCGCCGACGTCATGGTCCGGCATGTAGTACAGCGAGCCCTGTTTCGACGGGTCGGCGGATGCCAGGATATAGGACTCCTGACAAGAGGATTGTTCGTTCATAAAACTGGCGATCAGGTACATCGCACTCCTGTCGTCCATCAGAATCAAATCGAGGTTCCGTCCGTAACCGAAAATAGTGGAATCGGCGCCCTCATCCCATTCCAGATAGGAAAAAAATCTGCTGAATTCCTTCCATTCCTCCGGCAGGTCCGCATGGACGAATCGCGCCCAGTCCTCTCTGAGCTCTTCATGCGGAGCAGGCTCAAAGCCAAACTCGAAATCATCATATTCCTCGGGCACATATTCCTCATCGAAATCCCTGCCGAGGATGGAAACGAGTTTGTCGGAGATTCGGAACGGCTTTTTTGAAACATCATTTTTTTCTCCGCCTTTCGCCCAATTCAGAAGATTCGGATAGAAGTCAACACCGACGACCTCGAAATGATCGTCCTCGGGGAATGTTGAGAACGTCGCGGCGAAGATGACACCCTTCATGTCGAAAAAGAAATCGGCGAAAAACTCCCGGCCGTCGTCGTGCCGCAGCCGGACCGAGGCGAACGGGAGATCCGCAAAAGAAGCTTCGCCAATATCAAGCAACGGTTTGCCTTTGTAAAGCCATTTGTACGAAAACTTCAGAGAATACTCGTCGTCGCCTTTTGCTTTTCTCATCAGATCCTTTTGCAGCGTGATCTTTTCCTTCAGTCCGTCCGGGGCTGCTTCCGCCATGATACCGAAAAGTTTTTGGGCGAGGAAGTAGTTCCTGTCTTTTTTCGTGCCGAAGAAGAACATGGCGGACTCCAATTTTGAATATGGAAAGCAGTGGAAAGCGAAAACTCACGGGGTCCTGAGGTCGAAGAAACGCACGGGTTTGCGCGACTGGCGGGAGATCTTTGCGCGGGCGTCCTCGTACGGGATGATCTCGACCGGGACATGGATGCGGATGCGCTTGTAGAGCTGTTCGGAGATGTACTGCGCGGTGCATCCGGGATCGCGGATGGCAGCGAACACGCGCACCTCGTCGCTGAGCGCGCTGCCGGTGACCTCCATATAATAATCGGAGACGTCCTCGAGGCTGTCCAGCACCGTGAAGAAGGAATTCGGGAAGAGCGTGGTCCCGCGGATCTTCAGCATCTGCGCCTTGCGCCCCAGGATCGGGCCCAGGCGGCGCGTATTGCGTCCGCATGTGCAATGTTCCTCCGGGATCAGGAACGACACGTCGCCGGTGCGGAACCGGATCAGCGGCATGCCGGTGACGCGGAGCGGCGTTACGACGACTTCGCCGACTTTGCCGGGCGGCAGGGGATGTCCGTCCGGGTCGACGATCTCCACGACGGCGAGGTCGGCGGGCGGGTGTCCGCCGGCGCATGCGCAGCATTCAGTAAAACTGGTGACGATCTCGGAGGAGGCATAGGTGGAATGCGCCGCGCCGGGGAAATACCGGTCGAGTTTCCGTCCCAGCGGAGTGAGCGCCAGGTCGCGGGTGCGGAGCGGCTCGCCGATGCAGATGAGCGTATGCACGGACGAACAGTCGTATCCGGTCCCGGCGAGGTATTCGCCGAGTTTCGCCAGGAACGACGGCACGCCGACGATGGCGCCGGGCCATGACAGGCGCATGATCTCGGCATGGCTTTCGAGCGTGTTCAAGCCGTTGCGGATGGCAGTGGCGCCCATCTGAATGACCCCGGAATAATACGCCAGTCCGGCAATGAAGCAGCGGTCGATGGTGCAGGTCAGGAGCACGCGGTCGCCGGGCCGGATGCCCGCGGCGAGGAACCCCTTGGCGTCGTTGTATCCGAGGCGGCGCAGGTCGTCCGCGCTGTAGGAAATGCGGCATGGCCTGCCCGTGGTCCCGCTGGTGAAGCTGATATCGGCGATCTCTTCGGGCGGCAGCGCCACGAAGAGGTCGTTGAACTCGGCGAGTTCGGTCTTCCCGGTCAACGGCAGTTCGGACAGGGATTCGAGCGTGACGGGGCGGTCGGGGCGGCTGCTCAGGATGCGGCGGTAGTAGGGCGAGCAGGCGCGGCAGTACGCCAGATGCTCGTTGAGCAGACGCGTCTGTTCCGCGCGGATGACTTCGGGGGCTTCGAAATCCAGCCGCCCGTGCACATCAAAATCCATATCCCCGCCACCGGTTCTGCAAGCATGACGATCGCGGGACAGGCGCTTGCGGTCCTGGTTCCGTGAAGATCCGAGGAAACGGACGGAGGCGCGTTTGACCGGCCGCCGCCGTAATCGTGAGTAAATATACATCCATTCATGCGATTTGCAAACGCCGGTTTGATTTTTCCCCGGATTCGGGTATATTAAACCGAAAAAAAGGCAAAACAATTCATCCCTTGAGGAGGACCGAAACGATGAAAGACAACATGATCGCCTGTTGCGGCCTGAACTGCGAAAAATGCGACGCATACCTCGCCACCATTCACGACGACCAGGCGCTGCGTGAAAAGACCGCAAAAGAGTGGTCCGAGCTGAACCATGTCACCATCCTGCCCGAACAGATCAACTGCGAAGGCTGCCGCGTGGACGGCGTGAAGACCGTTTATTGCGAAAGCCTCTGCGGCATCCGCCAATGCGCGCTGAAAAAAGGCTTCGAGACGTGCGGCGACTGCCCGGAGATGGAGACGTGCCGGATCGTGGGGATGGTCATCTCGAACAATCCCGAAGCACGGAAGAACCTGAAGGGATAAAACTGTCCCCCTCCCCTTTTTTAATTCCGAAATCCGCCCTGCCCTGCCGACCCGCCCGGTTCAGAGCAGTGCGGCACGCCATTTTGCGACTTCCGAGCCGGGATCCGGCGCCTGCGTGAACGCTGTCACGGCGGCGATCCGCCCCGCTCCTGCGGCCTTGAGTTCCGCGAGGTGCGAACACTTGATGCCGCCCATGACGGAGAACGGCACGCGCACGAGCGGGATCAGTGCTTTGAGCGTGTCAAGCCCGAGGAAATTGCAGGCGAGCTGTTTGGTCCGCGTGGGGTAAATCGGGCCGATGTTGAGGTAGGAACACCCTTCATCCTGTGCCTGCCGTATCTCGTCGGCGTTGTGCGTGGAAACGCCGATCAGCAGATCGGGAGCGATGCGGCGGGCATCCGGGAGCGGGATGTCCTCCTGCCCCAAATGCACGCCGTCCGCCTGCGCGATCAGCGCGGCGTCCACGCGGTCGTCCACGATCAGCAGCGCACCGGCATCCCAGGTGAGTTCGCGGACCTGCCGCAGGAGCTCCAGGAAGGGGCGGTCGGGCATGGCCTTCTCGCGAATCTGCAGGATGCGCACGCCGCCCGCCAGAAGGGACGCTGCGATTTCGACGGGCGGGCGTCCGGCGCAGAATTCGGACGTGACGACGGGATAGACGTCCGTGCGCCGGAACGCTTCAAGACGCGCGGCCGGGGTGTCATAGACGCGGCGCGGCATCGGTCACTTCCCGAGTCTCTGCCGGATGAGGTCCGCAGCCTTGCGTCCGGAGAGCATCATGCCGCCGAAGATCGGTCCCATGCGGTATCCGCCCATGACGTTGTTCGCGCTCATGCCGCAGGCGAAAAGCCCGGGGAAGTATTCGCGGGTGTTCTCGACGGTGGAGGCTTCGCCGCTGTCGACCCACATGGGCTTTTCGCCGAGGATGCCGCCGGTGCTCGTGGCGAGCTTCAGCTGGGCCTTTTCGACCGCCAGGTGCATGATCTCGCTCGGATGTCCGGTGCCGTCCAGCACGCACTGGGAGATCACGGTCAGCGGGTCCACGTGCATGCCGAGGCGTTCGACGGGCGTCCAGTTGATGACGAGCCCGCCGACCTGTTCGCCGCGGAAGACGATGTCCTCGACGCTGACGGCGTTGAAGATCTTCGCGCCCGCGCTGACCGCGCCGAAGATGAGGCCGCTTGCCATTTCCACGGAGTCGAGGGTGTTGTACCCGGGCGCGCCGGGGATGGGCTTGTGGGCGATCCCGAACTCGTCGAGGATCTCCAGCGAGGCGTCCTGCACGACGACTTCGTTGAAGAGCATGCCGCCGCCCCAGGTACCGCCGCCGGGTGCAAGTTTGCGTTCAAAGATGGCGGTGCGGATGCCGGCTTTCGCGAGATAGTGCGCCGCGACGAGCGCGGACGGGCCTGCGCCGACGATGGCGACGTCGACCGTGAGGTTGTCGAGGAGTTTCGCCGAGAAGTTTTCGACGATGGCGCGGGAGATGGTCGTTTCGATGACCGGGGAGGAAGTGTTTTCCGACATTTTTCTTTCCTTTCGTTTGGTTTGATGATTCGCAGAAAACGCGTGCGTCTTCCCATCGGAAAGGATTGCGCTGTCGATTTCCTACGCCGGCATTACCCGGATCAGGTCTGCGGGTATGATCTCAGCCGGACCGCGCATCGGACGCGCGGAGCCAGCACCCCGTTTGATACAGATAATATAATATACACCGGAATGCAGGAAAAAGCAAACTGTTATTCAGGGATTCTTTCCCTTCCCGTGCCGTCGCGCAGCACGGCACGGCCGCCGTGGAGGCTCCGCCTCCCCTGCCCCGACCATGATCCGCACTGCGGCGCAAACAAAAAAAGATGCGGACGGCTTATTGTGAAACCGACCGCACCGGGGAAGCGGATATGATCTTGAGAAGCGCTCAGATGTCTTTTCTGACCGTCGACTGGATGCCGCGCGAATCGTGGATGCGCTTGATGAACCGGAACGCTTCGTCGGCGTTGTCCGCGACATGGAAGAGGTTCAAATCGTCCTCGTTGATCATGCGGTCGCGGAGCATGGTGCTGCGGAACCAGTCGAAGAGCGGACTCCAGTATTCCTTTCCGACCGCCACAAGCGGAACGGTGCGGACTTTGCTGGTCTGGATGAGGGTGAGCGCCTCGGAGAATTCGTCGAGGGTGCCGAACCCGCCGGGATAGATGACGATCGCGACGGAATACTTGAGGAAACAGACCTTGCGCACGAAGAAATAGCGGAAGTCGAGCGAATCGCTCTGGTACGGATTCGGATGCTGCTCCATCGGCAGTTTGATGTTCAGCCCCACGGATTCGCCGTTCTTGTTCCACGCGCCTCGGTTGGCCGCCTCCATGATGCCGGGGCCGCCCCCGGTCAGGACGCCGTATCCGTTGTCCGTGAGCAGTTCGCCGAAACGGACGCAGTCCTGATAGACGGGGTCATCCGGTTTCGTGCGGGCGGAACCGAAGACGGACACGAGGCGCTTGTGTTTTGCCATCGACTCGAAGGAATCGATGAATTCCGACATGATGCGGAAGATGCGCCACGGCTCCTCGGCATTCATGCCGACAAGATCGGAAAAACCGGCAATGTCCCTGGGATCAGGATCGGGCATGGTGTCACCTCACAGCGTTTCCAGATATGCTGTGTATTCTTCTTCCGACATGAGTTCCTCGACTTCGGTCGGATCGATATTGTCGAGCTTGAACAGCCACCCTTTCCCCTCGGCGCTCGAACTGATGACGCCGGGATCGTCGTCCAGCGTATGGTTGACCGCCGTCACGGTCCCGCTCACGGGCGAGAAGACGACGGAGGAGGCGGACACGGATTCGATGGTGCCGGCGCTGTCGCCGCAGATCAGGTCCATTCCCTCTTTGGGGAGCTCGACGAACGTGATGTCCCCGAGATCGGCCGCGGCATGTTCCGAGATGCCGACTATGGCCTCTTCGCCATCGGTTTTGACCCATTCATGGGTTTTTGAGTAGTATTTGTCCATACTTCGGATTCCTTCGTGAAAGGGTTTCAGATAAAGCGCATAGAGAAATTAAGCATAAAAGTCTGCTTTGTCAAGTTGCATTTCAGAAAATATACGTTTTTTTTCGTTTTTTTTCGGCAGATCGCGAATCCCGGACGTCTGCCCGGCACGGAATGAGCCTCAGATGCCACCTCGGGAGGGACAGGACGGCTGTTCGGAAAGTCAGGAGGAAAGGATGCGGAACGGATAGGGTCTTCCGGTCCCGGCCCACATTAATCCAAAGCGGATTCCTGCACGGGCGGCAGTTCCTTTTTGACGCTGTCGGTCGTGGCGTAGATGTAGAAATTGCGGAGAATGTCGTCATAGGCTCCGCACATGCCGTCGAACTCGTAGTAGCGGAACGTATTGCTGTAGGACCACCAGGTGATCATCGTGCCGTCGAACATCTTCGGCGACTCGATCTCGCTGTTGAACATCCCGGCATGGGTCATGTTCAGTTTCGCGACGAAAGCCTCCTTGACTTCCGGGGGACATTCGAACTTCAACCAGATCTGTTTTCTCTGCCCGTCCTGTTTCAAAAAGAGATTCACATCCGCAGCCTCGAGCGGGAGCGTAATGCCGAACTCTCGCAGGAGCGACTTGATCCTGGGCGAGGAATATTCTTCCTCGATATACATCGGCGTGGAAAACTCCTTGAACGTCGGCACGACGAGGAGACCGACAAAAACGCCGAAAAGGAACATGACGACAGCGATCAGGATTTTCATGGTATCACTCCTTGTTTCCGGGGAAAGAGGATTGTTGACGGGAAAGGCGTGGCGGGAATCGTTCACCGCGGATCCTGTTTCCCGGCATCGGATAACAATATAACATCATATACGCATGATTGCAAATGCAGGAGACATAAAAAAACGGCCAAATCCACAAGGAAATGGCCGTTTGAAAGATTCAAATCGATCTGGAGGTTCAGAAACCGCCGAAGCCGCCGC
>JAFXYP010000050.1 GCA_017541665.1 Lentisphaeria bacterium
GAAGTTGTTCGTGCCGATCATGACCGTGACGAGCTGCGGGTCGATGAGCTCGAAGATGCATTCGTTCTTGACCACATGGAGGATGTTTTCGGTGCGGTCGCCGGAGAATCCGAGGTTCAGCGGATGATACACGGCGAGCTCGCTCCAGCTGTTCTGGCTGGTCTGGCCGCCCTGACCCTGAGCAGCACCGGCAGGACGCTGGCCGCCCTGACCCTGAGCAGCACCGGCAGGACGTTGGCCGCCCTGGCCGCCGCCGAAGCCGCCGAAGCCGCCGCCGAAGCCGCCGAACATGCCGCCGCCTTCCCAGAAATGGGTGATGGAGTCGCCGACGAGCACGAGCTTGATGTCCTTGCCTTCCTTCTCGGCCTGCTGTTTCTTCTCCGCGATGCGCTGGACGAAGTTCTGGCTCAGGGCCGGCGTGGTGACCTTCGCATAGCCGGGATCCTGGTCCGCGCCGGGCACGGGCTCGTTGAGCTTGGAGTTGCATGCGCCATCATCGGTGGATGCACATGCGGCGAGGACGGCGAGCAGGGCCGCCGCGACGAACGAACTGAGAATACGTTTCATAGTGATTCCTGTCGTTTGGTTGATTGGTTGGAAAGGTTGGAAATAATTAAGGTGTTGTAAGCTTTTTAACGTTAATATAACCTGCCCGAAGCGAAAATCAATCCCTTCCGGCATTTTTTTTCGCCTTTGTTCGTTATTTCCTGAATCAATTCGGGCGGATGCCAAAATCAAAGGTGGACGCTGCAAAAACCAACGACTGTGATCCCGATTGCGACGAGGTTCATCTTCTTCAAGAAACTGTTGTCTTCCGCGATCAGCAGGGCGATCATTCCGGCCAGGTAAAGAAGCGCATATGGCATCTCCCATCCTCCCGTGCCGTTCCATCCGAGCAGGAAGCAGATGTCAGCCGTGAATTCAAGGAAAAGGAGCACGCATGACGCAATCAATGCGTTCTTGTTTCTTGAAAGAATGACTTCGATCAGCAAATAGATATTGTAAAAACACGGGGTCCAACTCCACCAGCCCCAGTGGAAGCCGTGCCGCGCAAGGTTCAGAACTTCGCGGGTGCAGGAAACGACGTCGAAGGCCAGCAGAAGGGCGGCAAAAACCAACAGATGCGGTCGCATTTTTTTCAGATTTGCATCATTCATGCGATGTTCCTTGTTTCCTTGCAAAAAAAGGGCAGGGCCCCGGAAGGAGCCTTGCCCTGGATTATTGCGGAAAAACGAAGCCGGATCAGACGATGCGGTTCGTGGTCGCGGGGTCGAACATGTGCGCGCCGACCATGGCGAGCTTGAGCGTGATGGACTCGCCGACCTTGGCGTCAAGGTGGGGTTCGACGCGGGCGATGCAGGGGGTATCGACACCGGTGTCGAGGTGGAGATAGATTTCGGCGCCCATGGGCTCGCGGACATCGACCTTGGCGGTGATGGTCGGGGCACTGGCATCGTTCGTGGCGCGTTCGGAGCCGATGTCCTCGGGACGGATGCCGAAGAGGATGTCCTTGCCGACATAGGACTCGACGGAGGAGTTCCAGGCGGCGGGCAGGGCGACGGAGATCGGGCCGGCCTTGAAGACGAATCCGCCGTTCTCGGAGGCGAGCGTGCCCTTGAAGATGTTCATGGGCGGGGTGCCGATGAAGCCGGCGACGAAGGTGTTCGCGGGCCTGTCATAGATATTCAGCGGGGTGTCGATCTGCTGGATGACGCCGTCCTTCATAACGCAGATGCGGTCGCCCATGGTCATGGCCTCGATCTGGTCGTGCGTGACGTAGATCATGGTGGTGCCGAGGCGGGTATGGAGCTTGTTGATTTCGGCGCGCATCTGGACGCGCATCTTGGCGTCGAGGTTGGAGAGCGGTTCGTCGAAGAGGAAGACGGCGGGCTTGCGGACGATGGCGCGGCCGACGGCGACGCGCTGGCGCTGGCCGCCGGAGAGGGCCTTCGGCTTGCGTTCGAGGTAGTCGCCGATGCCGAGGATATCCGCGGCCTCCAACACGCTCTTGTCGATCTCGGCCTTCGGGAACTTGCGGAGCTTGAGGCCGAACGCGAGGTTTTCATAGACCGTCATGTGAGGATAGAGGGCGTAGTTCTGAAACACCATGGCGATGTCGCGATCCTTCGGCGGGACGTCGTTCACGATGCGTTCGCCGATCCGGATCTCGCCGTCGGAGATCTCTTCGAGTCCGGCGATCATGCGGAGAGTCGTGGACTTACCGCATCCGGAGGGACCGACGAGGACCATGAATTCCTTGTCGTGGATGTCGATGGAAACGCTGTTGACGGCCTTCACGCCGCCTTCATAGATCTTGCAGACATTTTTAAGGATGACTTCAGCCATGTTTCACCTGAAAATGGGTTGGTGTTGGGTTAAAAAGACTTTTATTTTCCTGTAATATAGTCCTGCAAATACGCCTTGTCAAGCGCGGAACGGGATTATTTTTGGAAAAAACAGATTAAAAAGTACAGTATTTCATATAGAAAGCAAGCTCATGGACGGACCGGCACGGCGGGGTACGTGCGGAGATGCACAGGACAATAACGGATTATCACTCCCCGTCCGCAGGCGCGAGGATCATGGCGCGGAGGCGGAAGAACGCACCCGCCACGGCACGTTCGCGGATCTGTTCGCGCGTCCGGCGCAAACGCAGTTCGAAGACCTCCGTGCGGTCGCGGTAGCGGATGGCGGCAAAGACCAGCCCGACCGGCTTGCCGACCGTGGCGCCGCCCGGTCCCGCGATGCCGGTGAGCGCGATCGCCGCGTCCGAAGGAATCGCGTTCGCGAGACCGTCCGCCATGGCGCGGGCGGTCTCCCGGCTGACGGCACCGTGTTTGCGGATGATGTCGGCGGGCACGCCGAGGAGGGACGTCTTGGACGCGTCGCTGTAGGTCACGACTCCGCCCGCGAAGACGGAGGAGGAGCCGGGGATATCGGTCAGGAGCTTCGCAGCCAGCCCCCCGGTGCAGGATTCGGCGAGTGCGAGCGTCTCGTCGCGTTCGCCGAGCAGATGCAGGATCTCGTGGGAAAGCGAGTCGGCGTCGTCGGAAAGAAGTTCGTCGGCGAAGAGCTCCTGCACGGACTGGATCGCGGACTCCATGACTTCGGGCGATTCGGTCGTCAGAAACAGGCGGACGAACTGCGCCGTGGCACAGTAGGCGACCGAAAGCATGGAGTGGAACCGCGCGATGACAGGGAGCATGCGCTCCTCGACGATGTTTTCGCCGAGTCCGGCGACGTGGAATTCCCGTGTGAACGTGAAGTTCTTAAGCGTCTTCTTCAGGAACGGCACGACCGAGGCATCCATCATGGGACAGAGTTCGTTCGGCGGTCCCGGGAGCATGATGATGGTGCGGCCGGGGAATTCGTCGGTCTCCGGGGTGCGGACGATAAGCCCGGGAGCGGTGCCGCAGTCGTTCTGAAGGATCTTCGCGCCGTGCGGCACGAGCGCCTGGTTGAAGACGCGGGGCGGGATCTCCTCGCTCGGATGACGCATCTTCCAATGCTTCATAATGTTGAGCGCGGCGCCGCCGTCCTCCTCCAGGCGCATGCCGCAGCGTTCGGCGATGTACTCCTTCGTCACGTCGTCGGCCGTGGGGCCGAGCCCGCCGCTGGTAATGACGATGTCGGCACGGGCGAGGGAGAACTCCAGCGCGGCGAGGATGTCGGCGCGGCGGTCGGGGACCTCGACGGAGGAAACCGGGACGACACCGAGCGCAAGCAGGCGGACGCCGATGGAGGAAAGGTTTGTGTTGACGACGGCGCCTTTCAGGAGCTCGTCGCCGATGCAGATGACGGCGATTTTTTCACTCATGGGAAATCCTTATGATTGCGCTGGATGCGCGGCTCATTTCGTGTTCGTTTTTCGTTTGCCGGCAGGTTCAGGTTTCGCCGGGTTGCGGGCAGATGCCGCCTTTCCGGCGCGTTTCGCAGGTTTTTGGGCGGATGCCGTCTTGGTCTTTCCGGCAGCCGCCGGTTTCCCCGTTTTTCCATGGCGGCAGAGCGATGCGATCTCGCAGCCGGGGCAGTCGGGGCGGTTCGCCGGACAGCGGGTGCGTCCATGGACGATCAGCAGATGCGAGAATTGCGCCCAGGTCTCCGGCGGCATGACGGCGCAGAGGTCGGACTCGATGACCTCCGGGTCGGCGGAATCCGAAAGACCGGTCAGCCCGGACAGCCGCCGCACATGGGTGTCGACGGGAAATCCGGGTTTCCCGAGGGCGTCGCCGAGCACCACGTTGGCGGTCTTCCGTCCGACGCCGGGGAGGCGGAGCAGCCCCTCCATCGTGTCGGGGAGCTCCCCGTGGAACTGTTCGGCGATGGCAGTCGCGGCTTCCTGAATATGAGCGGCTTTCGCCCGGTAGAAACCGCAGGTAAAGATGGCATGTTCCAGTTCCTCGCGGCCGCAGGACGCGAACGACGCGGCATCCGGCCAGCGCTTGAAGAGCTCCCGCGTGACCATATTGACGCGTTTGTCCGTGCATTGGGCGGAGAGGATCGTGGCGACCAGGAGCTGGAACGGCGTCATATGCTCCAGAAAGCATTTCTGGGGGCCGTAGACGGACAGCAGTTTGTCGTAGATCTGTTTTGCCTGTGCGGAATTTGCGGATTTCGATTTCATGGCTGTGCAGGAAAGGTCGTGCGATCCCCGCGAGGTGAGGGGGCGGCACGGACCAATCATCCGGGACGTTGGTTTTTGACGAATTTGACGAAAGAATGTAACTTCTTCGGGAACTCTTTTCAAGCCGCGGACGTTTTTTTTTCGTTTTTTTTCGCGGTTCGAATTGATTTTTATGCCGGAAAGACGTATCTTTTTCTGCAAAAAAATGTCGCAATCCGCCGCGACGGGGATTTCTTCGAAAAGAAGACGTTCCCGCCGCCGCATATTCGTTTTTCAGAACATCATCATGCTCAACTGGCTGTCCGTACAGAACCTTGCCATCGTGGAGGAGGCCGAGATCGAATTCGGCCCCTCGTTCAACGTCATTACCGGCGAAACCGGCGCCGGCAAGTCCGTCATCATGGGCGCGCTCGGGCTCCTGCTCGGGAACCGCGCCGACAAATCCGCCATCCGCACCGGCGCGGACCATTGCGAGATATCCGCCGGGTTCTCGCTCGCGCCCGGCGCCATGCCGAAACTCCGCGCCTATCTCGCGGAGAACGCCCTGGTCCGGGAGGACGAACCGGACAGCATCCTGGTCCGGCGCGTCATCGGGCACAGCTCGTCGCGCAACTTCGTGAACGGGTCGGCGGTCAATCTGGATGTCCTGCGGACGATCGCCTCGGCAATGGTCGACGTGCATGCCGCGAATGAAAACGCCGCGATCCTCGACCCTGCCAACCAGCTCGACGTGCTGGACCGGTTCGCGGGGCTTCAGCCGAACCTGGACGGCGTCCGCCAATGCTGGAACAAACTCTCCGACATCCGCAGGGAGAAGGCCGCGTTCGCCGCGTCCCTGCCGTCGCCGGAAGAGGCGGCGCGACTCCGCCGCGACTGCGAGGAGATCGAACGCGCAGACGTCCATTCCGGCGAGGATGACGAGCTCACCGCCCGGCACGACCTGGCCGCAAATTCCCGCAGCGTGATCGAACTCTCGTCACAGGTGTGCGCCGGGCTCACCGACGGGGAGGACAGCATCTCCCAGCGGTTCGCCGACTGCCGTCGGGTCCTGCGCGGGCTGGAGCGCATCGAGCCGGGAAAGGCCGAGGAGTTCCTGAACGCACTCGACGGCGCGAAGGAGGCCGTCGACGAGCTGTCCTCCTCCCTCGCGCTCTTCGCTTCCGAAGTCGAGATCGACGAACAGGAATTTCAGGAGATGGAGGAACGCATGCGCCTGCTCCAGACGCTGAAACGCCGTTACGGCCCGACAATCGACGACGTGCTGGCGCACCTGGAACGCGTCCGGGAACGCGTCAGGGCGTTCGACGACGCCGAGCTGCGCCGCCGCGAATTCGAAAAGCAGGAGACCGATGCGCTCCGGGATTACCGGGACGCCGCTGCCATGCTAAGTGAAAAACGCAAGGCCGCCGCGGGCAAGCTCGAATCCGCACTGTCGAAGGAGACGCGCAAGCTCGGTTTCCTGAAGGCCGCCTACCGGGTCGAATTCTCCGCGGCGAAGGAAGGCCCCCTCGGAACCGACGCTGTCACGTTCCTTTTCTCCGCGAACCCGGGCGTCCCGATGATCCCGCTCCGCGACGTCGCCAGCAGCGGCGAAGTGGCGCGCGTGATGCTCGCCGTGAAGACGGTTCTCGCCGCAGTCGACGAAATCCCGATCCTGGTGTTCGACGAGATCGACGCGAACATCGGCGGCGAAACGGCGTGCAGGGTCGGCGAGGAACTCGCCCAGCTCGGACGGCACAAGCAGATCATATCCATTTCGCACCTGGCGCAGGTCGCGGTCTGCGCCGACACGCATTTCCGCGTCGCCAAGCACGTCGCCGACGGGCGCACCCTGTCCGGCATCCGCAGGCTCGACGATGCGGCACGCGTGAAGGAGATCGCCCGCATGCTCGGCGGAGGCGAACCGGCGTCCGCCCACGCGGAGGAAATGCTCAAGAAAGCCGGAAAACGGGAGAACAAAAAATGATAACGTCCTTTTTAACGCTCGAGACGCCCGAAAGCCTTCAGATCGTGCGCGACATCGCCGCCGAAGTGTGGCCGAGGACGTTCGCCCCGATCCTGCCGCCGGAGCAGATCCCGTACATGATGCGGATGATGTATGCCCCGGAGGTCATGGAACGCGAACTGCGCGAAGGATACAGATTCGCCGCCCTGGTCGTGGACGGCGTACCGTCCGGGTACATCTCCTGGTCGCCGTACCATGGGGACACCGCCAAGCTCCACAAAGTGTATCTGCTGACTTCCTGCCACGGGAAGGGATTCGGACGGATGATGCTGGACTATGCCTCGGACGTGTGCCGCGCCGCCGGATTCAAAAGACTCCGGCTGAACGTAAACAAGCACAACGAACGCGCGATCTCCGTCTACCTCAAAAACGGTTTCGAGACCGTCGAATCCGTGAAAAATGACATCGGCGGCGGTTTCTACATGGACGATTACGTCATGGAGAAACGTCTGGCGTAACGTCCCGCAGGAATCCGGAACGCCCGTTAATGCTGCTTGCGTTTCGGCGCGTTTTTTGTGGACGCGAGCCGCTGGGTCGACTTCCGCACCATCAGGCTGGTCGGGATCACGCGTTCGACCGCGGGCAATTTCATCGTCGGATTGTTCATGCGCGTGAGAAGCAGCTCCGCCGCCGCGGTCGCCAGCGCGTTTTCATCCTGATGCACGCTCGTGATCGGGACGCGCACGATGCCGCTTTCGAAGACCCCGCCGAACCCGACGAGCATGATGTCCTCCGGGATGCGGATGCCGCGGTTCAGGAGCTCCAGTTCCGTGCCGACGGCAAGCATGTCGTTGAAGCAGAAGATCGCCTCGACGGGGTCCTTCTGCTCCAGCAGCTGCGCCACGGCACTCTGCCCGGCGATCATGTCGTTGCCGGTGCGGAACATCCATTCGCCGCGCACCTCGATCCCCGCCTCGCGCAGGCCGGCGAGGTACCCGGATCGGCGTTCCTGGGTCACGTAGGAGTCCAGCCGCGCGCCGAAGTAGGCGATCTTGCGGAGGCCCATGCTGGTGAGGTGGCGCATGGCGGAGAGCGCGCCGTGGCGGTCGTCGACGACCACGGAGTCGGTGTTGATGCCGGGGATCTTGCGGTCGATGAAGACCAGCGGGCAGTTCTGCTTCATGATGAGCTCGGCGGCGCGGCGGCCCTCGTCGTAGACGACCGGCGCCCAGATGATGCCGTCCACCTGGCGTTCGAGCAGGGCGGAAATGTCGTGAAACTCCTTGATCGGGTTGTTGAAACTGCACGCGAGAAGGATGCGGTATCCGTGCGTGAAGAGCGTCGCTTCGATCTGCTGCAGGATGCTCGTGAAGAACGAGTTGCCGAAGTGCGGGATCACGACGCCGACCGTCATGGTGTTCTTCTGCTGTCCGAGCTCGTAGGAGAGGCGGTTCGGCACGTAGCCGAGATCTTCGGCGAGGCGCGTGATGCGCGTGCGGAGGTCTCCGCTCACACCGGAGCTGCCGCGGAGGGCGCGGGATACGCTCATCATGGAGACGTTGGCGGCTTTTGCGATGTCGCGGAGCGTGGTCTTCTGCTTTTTCATATCGGGATTCCCAATTCTTTAACATTGGTTTTATGCGTTATTGATGTTAATTTAACGTTGTTTTTCCAAAAAATCAAGCGATAAAAAGAAAAAAGAAGAACTTTTCTGGAAAAAACCGATGACGTGCAGCGATCGCGAGGCCACGACAGAGTCCGGCAGGGGGTCCAAAAGGAAATGAAACCGTCTTGACAAAGCGGAAACGACAGGGTATATTACACGGCAACGGTATCCTGCCTTTTTTTGCAATCAACTGATTTCAATACGAATCAACCCGGAGGGAGAACCATATGAAAGTCATCATCGCGGGCGGCGTCGCCGCCGGAGCCAGCGCCGCGGCACGTCTGCGCCGTTTGGACGAATCCGCCGAGATCATCCTGCTCGAGAAGGGCGCCTTCATATCCTACGCGAATTGCGGCCTGCCGTACCATCTGGGCGGCGTCATCCCCGAACGCGACGATCTGCTGGTCATGACGCCGGAGAAGTTCGCATCGTGGTTCCGCATCGACGTGCGTACGCGGAACGAGGCCGTGAAGATCGACCGTGCGAACCGGACGCTGACGATCCGCCGCGCGAACGGCGAATACACGGAGACCTACGACAAACTCCTGCTGGCGGTCGGCGCGACTCCCGCGGGCGGGACGTTCCCGGAGGACGAGTATCCGCATGTGACGCATCTCTGGACGATCCGCGACATGGACCGCGCGCTGAAACGCCTGCCCGGAGCGAAACGCGCCGTGATCGTCGGAGCGGGATTCATCGGGCTGGAAGCGGCGGAAAACCTGCGGGAACGCGGTCTGTCCGTCACGGTCGTCCAGCGCGGCGGCCACGTCCTGCCGACCCTCGACGCGGAAATGGCCGGCGCGCTCTCCGACGAACTGGCGGCGGCCGGGATCGACGTCCGGTTCGGGCGCCAGGTCGGGCGCTACCACGAGCACCCGGACCATGTGGAAGTCGAGCTGGACGACGGCTCGAAGATCGAAGCCGACCTCGCGATCGTTTCGACCGGGGTGCGCCCGAACACCGCCATCGCCGCGGAGTCCGGGCTGGAATGCGGTCCGCGCGGGCACATCATCGTGGATGCACACCTCCGCACGTCCGATCCCGACATCTTCGCCGCGGGCGACGCCGTCGAGGTCGTGGAACCGGTCTTCGGCGGCAAAACCGCCGTTCCGCTGGCGGGTCCGGCGAACAAGCAGGGACGCATCGCCGCGGACAACATCTGCGGCGGGCAGTCGGCCTACCGGGGCAGCTTCGGCACCAGCATCGTGAAGGTGGGGCGCCTGAGCGCGGGTTCGGCCGGCCTCACGGAAGCCCGACTGAAGGACATGGGGAAGCCGTACCGCAAACTTTATATCCATCCCGCGTCGAACGCTTCGTATTATCCGGGCGGCACGCGGCTGACGCTGAAGCTGATCTTCGGCGAGGACGGCACGATCTACGGCGCGCAGATCGTGGGCGCGAAGGGCGTGGACAAGCGCATCGACACGATCGCCCAGGCCATGCGCAACGGACTGAAAGCGCAGCAGCTGGGCGAGCTTGAGCTCGCCTATGCGCCACCGTACAGCTCGGCAAAGGATCCGGTGAACTTCGCCGGATTCGTGGCGGAGGACATCCTGACAGGAAAGAGCGATGTCGTCTACGCGGACGCGATCCCGGCGGACGCACACCTCCTCGATGTGCGCGAACCGGACGAAAACGAGCTCGGCGCGATCCCCGGCGCGGTCAACATCCCGCTCGGACAGCTCAGGGAACGTCTGAACGAACTCGACAAAAACCGTCTGATCGTGACGTATTGCCAGGTCGGGCTGCGCGGCTATCTGGCGGAACGCATCCTGAAGCAGAACGGATTCCGCTGTGCAAACCTCTCCGGCGGCTGGCTGACGTGGAAGATGTTCCACCGCGAACCGAAGAAGCCCGCCATGCAAACGATTGAAAACAAGCCTGCTCCGTCTATGCCGCCCGCATCCGCCGGGCTCGGGAAACTGGACGTGCGGACGCTGCCGTGCCCCGGTCCGGTCGTGAAACTGAAAGCCGCGATGAAGGACATCCAGTCAGGCAGCGGCGTCCATCTGCTCGCGCCGTCGACGTTCGAGGGCGATTTATTGAACTGGGCGAAGGGGTCCGGCTGCGCCGTGCGGGGACTCGCCCGCGTGGAGACCTGGATCGAAGCAGACGTTCTGAAAGGCGACGCGGCTCAGACGGCGGGGCAGGGGAACAGCAATAACATTCAGGCGGGCCAGTCGGCCGCGATCGTGGTCTTCAGCAACGATTTCGACCGGGCGATGGCGGCGCTGATCCTCGCGAACGGGCTCTCCGCCGCCGGGATGAAGGTCAGCATGTTCTTTACGTTCTGGGGGCTGAGCGTCCTCCGCAAGGATCCCGCGCCCGCCGTGAAGAAGGATTTCGTCTCGCGGATGTTCGGGTTCATGCTCCCGAAGGGCCCGGAGAAGCTCGCGCTCTCCAAGCTCAACATGATGGGCATGGGCTCCGCCATGATGAAGTCCGTGATGAAGAAGAAACACGTCTTGAGCCTGCCGGAGCTGATCCGGTCGGCGCGGGAGGGGGGCGTCCGGTTCGTCGCCTGCGACATGGCGATGGACGTGATGGGCATCACGCGCGAGGAGCTGAACGACGTGGACGAGGTGGCGGGCGTGGCGACCTTCGCCGAACTCGTGAAGTCCAGCAGCACCACGCTCTTCATCTGAAATCAATTTGCGAGGAGGATGCCCATCTCGCCGAAGACCATTTCCTCCGCGCCGTCGAGGAATCGGTCCGCGCGGATGCGGATGCGGTCGGTCTTCACGTCGTCGAGCGGGATCAGCTGCGGTACGGGGTTGGACTTCACGTTGGAGAACTCGCGGTCGGCAGCCTTCACCCACTTGCCGTCCTGCTGAATCTCGATGGTGCAGCGGTCGGGCGTGCCGAGCGGAGCGCCTGCGGCAGGAGTGAAGACGAAGCCGGAGATCGCTTTGTCGCGGGAAACCGGAAACTCGAGGGAGCGCAACGGGTGCATCGGGGTGAACTGGCTCGCGGGATTGACCTCGAGTTTGACGTAGTTCGGGAGCGAGCGAATGTCGTTCTCCTGAAGAGCCGAACCGACGCCGATGAGGTGTTCCGGCGCGAGGTAGCCGGAGAATTTCAGAGACTTGACCGTGCCGGAAGATTCGGTTATGCGGATGCGGACTGCATCGCAGTCCTGCGTCGGGATCGGTTTCAGCCGTTTGAGGCCGATCGCCTGACCTTTCAGCACGGTTTCCCATTTGCCGCCCTTGCGGACATCGACTTCATAACCGGAGACGAGTTCGCCCTGCGTGGTGGAGAGGAATTCCGCCATCTTGAGGAAGTTGAGCTTCTTCGTGCCGCCGAACTCGACCGTTCCAACGCCGTCCGTCAGCTTGACTTCATCGCCGAAGACTTTGTTTTCATACAGCGAATCGATCGCCGCCTTGAATTCTTTCAGGCGCTTCACGTCGTTCTCGTGGATCAGGCCGCGCTTGTCCGGCGCCATGCCGAGGTTCATGTACGCGCCGCAGCCGACCGACCGCAGGTAGATTCGGACGAGGTGCGCCACGCTCTTCTGGTTGTTGTCGTCATAGGCGTGGTAGAACCAGTTCGGGCGGAACGCCACGTCGCAGTCGCCGGGCATGTAGAACACGCCGTCTTTTTTGCCGTTCGGATTGTCGGCGAAATCACAGAAACCGGGCATGGGCTCGCCGCGCTGTCCCCAGGGAGCGCGCGGGGTCCAGGACCCGAACGACTCCTCGCCCGCGAAGCCCTGTTCGTTGCCGATCCAGCGCACGTCCGGGCCGACGTCGCTGAAGATCGCCACGCCGGGCTGGAGCTCGCGGACGAGCTGCCAGGTGTGAATCCAGTCGTAGTACGTGCGGTGGTCGATGTTGCGGCGTTCGCGCGCGCCGCCGTAGTAGCCGTCTCCGCCGTTCGCGCCGTCGAGGAAGAGCTCGAATGCCGGGCCGTAGTTCGTCAGGATCTCGCGGAGCTGCTCCTGGAAGACGGGGAGATACTCGGGCGTACCGTACTTCGGGTTGTTGCGGTCCCACGGGGAGACGTAGAACCCGACGTCGAGTCCGTACTTGCGGCAGGCGTCGGCCATCTCCTTGACATAGTCGCCCCTGCCGTCGCGGAATTTCGTCTTCGTGATGTTGTGCTCCGTGGTCTTCGTCGGCCACAGGCACAGGCCGTCGTGGTGCTTGCAGACGATGATGATGCCGGTGATGCCGCCGTCCCGGCACGCCTTCACGATCTGCTCGGCGTCGAATTCGGTCGGTGCGAAACGCTGCGGGTCCTCGTCGCCGTAGCCCCATTCCTTGTCGTAGAACGTGTTCGGACCGAAGTGAAGGATGGCATAGATGTCGTGGTCGCCGCGCTTCAGGATGCGTTCGGAGGGCGCGCGCCCGGCATTGAATTTCGAGAGGATCGGATACGTCTTCTGAACCTCGGCGTCCGGGTGCATGAACTGCGCGTCGGCCGCAAGCGCGGCGGAGAAGAGAATCGGGGCGGACAGCGCGAGCAGCGCGGCGGAAAGGATGAATTGTTTTTTCATGCAGTTATCTCGGTTTCGCGTCACCGGGTTCAAAAGAGGTAAAAGATTTGAAAGAATTACTTATTGAAGCCGTTCGGGTTGTTCTTCTGCCAGTTCCAGGAGTCGCGGCACATGTCCTCCAGGCCGAATTCCGCCTTCCAGCCGAGGACCTTTTCGCTCTTCGCGGGGGTGGAGTAGCAGGTGGCGAGGTCGCCGGGACGGCGGTCGACGAGTTCGTAGGGGATCCTGATGCCGTTGGCCTTTTCGAACGCCTTCACCATATCGAGCACGCTGTAGCCGACGCCGGTGCCCAGGTTGAACACGAATTCGCCCTTGTTCTCCTTCATGAAGTCGATGGCGGCGACGTGTCCGCGCGCGAGATCGACCACGTGGATGTAGTCGCGTACGCCCGTCCCGTCCGGGGTGTCGTAGTCGCTGCCGAAGACGTTCAGGTGGTCGCGGCGGCCGACGGCGACCTGGGAGATGAACGGCATGAGGTTGTTCGGGATGCCGCGCGGGTCCTCGCCGATGAGGCCGCTCGGGTGCGCGCCGACGGGGTTGAAGTAGCGGAGCAGGACCACGGTGAACTCCGGATCGGCCTTCGCGAGGTCGCGGAGGATCTGTTCGGACATGTA
>JAFXYP010000051.1 GCA_017541665.1 Lentisphaeria bacterium
AGCGCCTGCGTGGAAGCGCCCATGCCGAAGGTCAGCATGGTGGTCGTGATCTCGACGAACTTGTGCGAGACGTCGAACCCGGGTGTCACGAGCTGAAGCCCGAGGAACGAAAGGCCGTTCGCCATGTGGTCGGGCGTATAGACCAGGCGGTCCAGGATGAAATACCACACGGTGATGTCGAGCAGCCCGAAGCCGACCACGGCCAGGCCCATGACCGCGCCGGACCGGAACGCCACCTGGAGACCCTTGTTCATGCTCTCGCTGGCGCCCTGCGCCGTGCGGCTGGACGCGCTGGTGGCGGTCTTCATGCCCACGAAGCCGCAGAGGCCGGAGAAGAAGCCGCCGGTCAGGAAAGCGACCGGGACGAAGGGGTTCTGGAGCTTCAGGAACGCCAGGACCGCGAAGATCACGAACAGGACGGCAAAGACGATGCCGACGCGCGAATACTGCTGCCGGAGGTACGCCATCGCGCCGTCGCGCACATATCCGGCGATCTCCTCCATGCGCTCGTTGCCTTTGCCGGCGCGTTTCATCAGGATGTAGCACAAAAGGGCGGAGAGGAGAGCGACGATGGAGCAGACGGGTGCGATCCACCAGATGCCGCCGACACCGTTGACGGGCGCGGATCCGAACATAATTATCCTCCGGATGTTAGGCTGGAAATAAAAAGGAAATTTCTGCTATTTAAAATACACCGGAAAGGTGGTTTTTTCAAGCAGAAAACTGCAATTTCCCCGGTCATAAAGCCTAAGAATGACAATGAGGTGGGATTCCGTGTAATGTTGCCCGGCCGCGGCCGTTACCATGTCCGGGGTGTTTTCCCTGTGCCCGAGCGGAGCCGGGCACTACCGCAGTGGAGGCTCCGCCTCCTTGGGGACGAGCGGGACGGGGGAGTCCTTCTTGTGGAAGAAATCCTGCTGCCACGCGTATTTTTCGCCGCGGTAACAGCTCATGCGCTGGACCCAGCGGTAGCGGATGCCTTTGAAACAGTAGCCGAGCTCGTGATGCCGGCAGAGATAGAGGAGGTCGCGGACGGATTCGGCGGCGAACCCGAGGAACGCGCGGCAGAAAGACGGTTTTGCGCCGAAGAGCATGCCGTTCGCGATTCCCTCGTTGTAGAAGCGCTTGCGGAGGACTTCCGGCGTATAATTGTGCGAATGCACCACAGCGGCGTCCTTCTCGTAGACGACCTTCAGGCCGGACTCGCGGATGCGGAGCGCCCAGTCGATGTCTTCCGAGTACTGGAACGCCGGATTGAACCGGATCCGCCGGGCGACATCCGTCCGGACTGAGGAAAAAACCAGCGAGAACATGAATCCCCACGTTGCCGCGACGGAGCCGTCGCCGAACGCGCGTTCGTAGTCCTTGCGCACGAGGGGCAGGGCGTCCTTGCGCGGGAGCTGGTTGCCGTAGACCGCGCCGACGGAAGGATCCTGAAGACGCGCGACGATGCGTTCGACGGCGTCATGGCTGCACGGGACGGCGTCGGAGTTGTTGAAGACGATATATTTGCCGTGTGCCGCATCGACCGCGCGGTTCAGTACGCGCGGCGGGTTGTACGGCTGTCCGTCCCACGGGACGACCGTGACGGACGGAAACTCGGCGGCGGCTTTCAGGGTGCCGTCGGTGGAGTTGTCATCGAAGAGCAGGATTTCCATGCGGCCGGCGGCGGTCTGCCCGCAGAGCATGGCCAGGGTGTCGCGGATGAGGCCGCGGTCATTGTGGGACCGCACCACGACGGTGATTTCGACCGGGCTGGACTGCGGTTCGCCGGACATGGAACTCACCCTTCCGCGGCTTTGAGCTCGAACGCCGCCTGCTTCATCAGACGGAAGAAATCGGCGATCTCGCGCGGGTGGTCGGTGAGTTCGTGGACGGAGAGGATGCATGCCATGGAGTCGCGGTCGTCGGGCGAGAATCCGTGCATGCCGGGGATGGGCTTGTTTCCCATGTCGCTCGGGACCAGCTGGATGCCCGGATCGAGCAGGAAAATCTCGTCCCCGTAGCTGCAGTCCGCGAAATCGACGTGGAGCACGGCCTTTTCCTCTGCGGAGAGCCAGTGGCCGGGCGCGTCGGAAACGGCATCCATGACCGGTTTGCGCGCATTCGGATCCAGGAACCACACGCGGAGCATGGTGGAGTCGTAGGCGGCGATGTAATCGCGCCCGAACTTGAGCGGGAGCGCTTCGATCCTCGACTTGATGTCGGTCTCGCCTTTCAGGGGCGTCATGCCGTGGTCGGAGAAAATGCAGAAATCGACCTGGCGGAAATGCGCGCGTGCGGTTTCGAGCAGGCTGCGCACCTTGGAGGAAAAAGCCTCCAGATGTTTCTTCACGACCTCGGATTCATGCACGTGGAAATGCAGCATGCCGTCCAGTCCGGCCGTGTAGATGAAGAAAAACTCCGTCCGCTCCTCCTCCAGCAGACGTTTCGCCTCGGAGATGTTCTGATCGTCGGTCAGATGCCAGTTCGAGATATGGAACGGCACGCCGGATTCCGTCAGGACGTCCCGCAGGTTTTTTACGGGGGCCAGGCCGTGCGGTGCGAAAATGTCCTGTTTCTCGCAATAATCGAAGAACGGCAGGCAGGCGTAGGGGACGCGGTAGAGGTTGAAATACCCGGTGTAGTGCAGGCGGTGCTGCATCCAGAGGCTTACGCGGTGGCGGATGCGATGGTTGTCGAAGACCGCCGACGGATGCAGGAAAGGATGCAGGCGGCGGAAAATGGAGAACGGGGATTTCGCATCCTTCGGACGGTAGAAAAAGCTGAAATGGCCGTGTTTCGTGGGCGGTTCTCCGGTCAGGATCGTCGGGACGCAGGTCGAGGAGTATCCGAACTGCGTGCGGACGGGCAGACGCACCGGAAGCTCTTCCATCATGAAATGATAGCGCTGGACAATCTCGTACCCGAGCGCATCGCTGAACATGAATATTTTAACGCGGTCCTTCAAAACACCGTCTCCTGAAAATGCGGATAAAAGATAACAAATAAATATAACGCCTGATCGGCTGTTTTCAAGTCAAAAAAATTAATTATAACGTTTCCACAGGCGGATGAACGTATCCGTTTCGTGTTCAGGGTTCAGCAGGCAGACCGTCAGAATCCGCAGGAGCTTAACGCGCGGATGGACCGCGATCGGGGAGAGGAGTTCCGGCAGGGCCGGCGCACTGCAGGCCGAGAGAATCATGGACTTTAAAGAACGCGGTCCGGCTTCCGCGATGCGGCAGGCGGAGAAATGCGCGTCCGCGGAGGCGATGTGCCGGGTAATCTCCGTAGCGACGAGCGTCATGGTGCGGAGCCAGCAGTCCAGATGGTACGCGTAATCGGGTTCGGATCTCGTGCCGGCATCCGGCGCATACTTGAACGCCAGCGCGTCCTCGTAGGCGGGGACCAGCCAGGAAGCCTCGTAATACTTGCGGAGCGCCTCCAGCCGTTCCGTCCCGCTCGTACGGTAGTCGTGATGCACGACCAGAATGGCGTCGCCGCAGCCCAGCGCGGCCTTGTGGAGGTTGCGGCGGACGAAATCCGCTTCGGCGGGATCGGACGCGCGCTGACGGGCGAAGAGAAGCCCTGCGCCGCGGTTGAGGAGGAGGCGGGCGGCCTCGGTCCATGGAAGTTCGGAGAACGGGCGGCGGGGGGCGTCGTCGAAGATATGTTCGTCGCCGAACGCGACCCGGCAGCCGGCGAAAAGCTCCTGGATCATCAGGGTGTCCGCGTCCTTGTAAAGCGCCTTCAGGGATTTGACGCAGTAGAAATCAATGTCGATGCCCAGTTTGCCGCGCCATTCCGCGGAGAGGCCGTTTAGCAGGCCGCGGAGAGCGGGGGAGGGCTTCCGCCCGTTCATTACCACGAAGAAATCCATGTCGTTGTAGGGCGTACCGCCAGGGGTGGCGCCGCCTTCGCCCCGACCGTATCCGCCGCCGAGCACGACCGCGCGGATGGCGGAGGATTCCGGCGAGGCGGCAAGCGAGGCCCGGATGCCGTCCATGGCATCCTGGATGAGGCGTTCAACACGGGGATCGGTGTTTTTGGAGTAGGACATGGCGAAGAGAAGAGTTTTGGCGGATCAGTGATGGGAGCATTCGGACGGGAGATCGGGTTCACGGCCGAATTCCTTGCGGTAAAGGCGGATCGCGGTCAGGAGAACGTCCGGCCAGATCTTCGCGTCCAGGGCGCCCGCGCGAGGCGTATATGCGGCGATGAACCGGAGTGCGTCGCGCCGCGACAGCCCGAGGTCCATGGAGGAGAAGAAGATGCCGGCCAGGTCCTTGACGCGGTAGCGGCGGCGGATGCGCGGGCGCAGCTGCGCCCGGTGGAGGTCGATCACATGCAGGCGGATCCGTTTTTCCTGAAGCGAGGCGGGATCCAGCAGGAAATGGCAGAGATAGCAGTCGCGGTGGTTCAGGCCGCTGCCGTGCATCCGGGCGCAGGTCACGGCCAGCGCGCGGATGATGCGGTTTTTGAGTTCGGGCGGCGGCGGATCGGTCTTCCAGTTCCGGCAGAAATCCTCCAGCGAGACCATGCCGGCGAGGTCTTCGGTCACCAGGAACGACTCCATGGCGGCGGGGTTGACGCCGCGGATGCCGAAGGCGCATGCGGTCATGGTCGGCACGCCGAGCTTGTTCAGCAGGGAGATCGCGAGGTATTCGTTTGCGGATCCGATCACGGGGAGCTTGAACTGGAGCAGGTTCTTCCAGATCTCGCCCCAGCCGACGGGGCCGTGGAGCTTGATGAAATAGGATTTCCCGTCCATGCGGAACCGCATGGTCTTGCGGTTCTTGACGTCGCGGAAGACTTCGCCGGTCACGGCAAACGCGCTGGCGAATGGATCTTTGCCCCAGGCTTTCTGAAACGTGTCGTTGAAATAAAGCTTTTCCATGGCGGGGGTCGCAGGTTACGGGGTGTCGGGGCGGATGGTCACGTTGCCCTTGGAATCCGTCATGTAGACGGGACCTTCTTCGGGGGGCATCTCGCGCGGGTCGGAGGCGGCTTCCTCCGGGGTGCCGGTGGCCCGGACCATGACTTCGAACACTTTTGCCGGGTCCTTCTTTTCCCAGCTGCGCTTGTAGTCCAGCGCGATGCCGCAGATGCCGGGCCCGATGACGCGGTAGGCGAAATAGTGCGAACCTTCCTGTCCCGCGGCTGGTTTTCTCACGTCGACGGGATCGGGGTCGTAGACGTAGCGGTCGCCTTTTTCGGCAAGGATCTGCACGTCGCCCGCGCCGTGCCGGGGATACCAGTCGAATCCGGCCGTGCGGTTTGTGCCCAGCGCCACCACGATCGTGTCGCCGACGCACAGGTCAAGCGTCCTGCCGGAATCCGACTCCGTGAGCAGGATGTTCTGCGGAGAACGGCATGCGGTCATGAGGCAGGCGACGAGAATCGTCCAGAAAAGGCATATCGTGAGCCGGAGAATCGTCATGCGGAGTCGTTTCATTTTGGCATATGAAGCATGAAAAGCGGATTCCGCTCCGGCGGGAAAGCGTGTGCCGGAGCGTGGGTGGAACGGAACCCGGACTCAGTTTCCCGCCATCATGTCCGCTGCGTCGGCCTCGGCGGAGCCGATGGGCTTGACGCTGTAGTCGCGCGTGAGGACTTCGAGGATGCCGGGCGAACAGAACGCGGGGAACGTGGGTCCGAGGCGGATGTTTTTGAATCCGAGCGTAAGCAGCGCCAGGAAGACTGCGATCGTCTTCTGTTCGTACCAGGAGAGGACGAAGGAGACGGGGAGCTTGTCGAGCGTGCGGATGCCGAGGGCGTTCTGGAGTTCCAGCGCGATGCGGATGATGGTGTAGACATCGCTGATCTGTCCGACGTCCATGATGCGCGGGATGCCGGTGATCTTGCCGAGGTCGAGGTCCAGGAACCGGTATTTCGCGCCGCCTGCGGTCAGGATGACGGTGTCGGGGGGGAGCGCCTTGGCAAGCTCCCTGTAGTATTCGCGGCGTTCGTCGCGCCCGTCCTCGCCCGCGATGACGATGAACCTGCGGATGGTGCCGTTTTCGATGTATCTGGCGATCTGCGAGATCACGGAGCAGACCTGATGGTGTCCGAACCCGCCGGTGAGGATGACGGAATCCGTCTCAAGCGCCGTGGGCGGCGGAAGCGTCTTCGCGAGGCGGATGACCTCGGAGAAATCCTTCTGCATGCCGATGTGGCGGTGCGTGATGTGGGGCGTGCCCTTGCAGCCGACCATGCCGGTTGTGAAAATGCGTTCGCGGTAGGCGTCCTGCACCGGGACGATGCAGTTCGAGTTGACGATGACCGGGCCGTTGAACGAGGCGAAATCCTGCGCCTGGGTCCGCCAGGAGCCGCCGTAGTTGCCCTTCAGATGCGGGAACTTGCGGAATGCGGGATAGGTGTTGGCGGGGAGCATGTCCCCGTGCGTGTAGACGTCGATGTCGGCGTGTTCGGTCTGGATCAGGAGTTCCTCGAGGTCCTTCAGGTCCTGGCCGGACATCAGGATGCCGGGGTTGCGGCCGGCTGCCCAGGAGACGTGGCAGATGGTCGGGGACCCGTAGGTCTCGGTGTTCGCTTCGTCCAGAAGCGCCATGGCGATGGAGGCGACGCGCCCGCATTCGACGATGAGCAGGGCGAGGCGTTCGTGCGGGGTATCGGGCTTCGCGGTGGCGGAGAGCGCCTTGATGATGAAATTGTAGATGGCGTTGTCCTCGTATCCGAGGGCAAGCGCATGGAACGCGAATGCACAGACGCCCTTGAGCCCGTACACCAGCATTTCGCGGTAGCTGCGTTCCTCCGTGTCTTCGACGGAGAGGATGGAAGGATCCTGGACCCGGATGTCGGAATCAAGCGTGCGGAGCGCGCGTCTTGCCTCGTCGATCAGCGCGTAAATGCGGTCGGGATTGAAATTCGTATCGGTAAGCGTGGCGGACATGGCACGGACGATGAACCGGCTGAATTCACGCGTGACATTGGTGCGGCCTTCAAGTGTCAGAGCGACGGCTTTGAGCTCGGCGATGAGGCGGTCCTGGAGGTTGGCGGTCTCGGACGTTTCGCCGCAGCGGCCGCCCGACGTGCATCCTTTGTTGCCGGAAGCCTCCTGGCACTGGTAGCAGAACATGGATCCTTCCATCTGGATTTGTCTCCTTTATAAAAACTGTTGTTTGCGTACGATTGGTGAAAAAGGGAATAACCCGGATGTATTTTACACGCTGGAACGCGATTTGTCAAATCGTTTCCGGAGAAAACATGAAAAAACGCCTGCGTCTGTCCAGTCGTCTGCAAAAAAAGTCTGGCGGCTCCGTAAACTTTCAGGCGGGGCCGCCATATTAGAACCGGATGTCCGATATCAGACTATGCCTTCTTCGCGATCTTGGACCAGGAATCCTTCAGCGCGACCGTGCGGTTGAACACGGGGTGCTCCTTGGAATGGTCCTTCGGGTCGGAGTAGAAATACCCGATGCGTTCGAACTGAACGTGCGTGGCGGGCGGGAGCTCCGCGAGGCCGGGTTCGATGCGGCATTTCACGACCTTCAGGGAATCCGGGTTCAGATAGCTCTTCCAGTCGGCGTCCTCGGGGATGGCGGAGAGGTCGGGCACGGTAAAGAGCTTGTCGTAGAGGCGGACTTCGGCCTCCAGGGAGCAGTCGGCGGAGACCCAGTGGATGGTGCCCTTGACCTTGCGTCCGTCGGGCGCGTTACCGCCCTTCGTGGCGGGATCGTATGTGGCGTGGAGCTCCACGATCTCGCCGTTTTCATCCTTCACGAACGAGGTGCAGGTCACGAAATAGGCGCTGCGGAGGCGGACCTCCTTGCCGACCGCGAGGCGGTGGAACTGCTTGACGGGGTTCTCCATGAAGTCGTCGCGCTCGATGTAGAGCGTTTTGGAGAACGGGACCTTGCGGGTTCCGGCGGCGGGGTCTTCCGGGTTGTTCACGGTCTCGACCTCTTCGACCTGTCCCTCGGGATAGTTGTCGATCACGAGCTTGAGCGGGTTCACGACTGCCATGGCGCGGCGCGCGGTCCTGTTCAGGTCGTCGCGGACGCAGTGGTCGAGGAGTTCGATCTCGGTAAGGCTGTTGAATTTGGTGACGCCGATGGTCTCGCAGAAATCGCGGATGGCGGAGGCCGGGATGCCGCGGCGGCGCATGCCGCAGATGGTGGGCATCCGGGGGTCGTCCCAGCCGTTCACGAGGTTGGTCTTCACGAGCTCGAGGAGTTTGCGCTTGCTCATGACGGTGTAGGTCAGGTTGAGGCGCGCGAATTCGATCTGCTGGGGCTTGCACGGGGTGTCGAGCGTGTTCAGGATCCAGTCGTAGAGCGGGCGGTGGATCTCGAACTCCAGCGTGCAGATGGAGTGCGTGATGCCCTCGATGGCGTCTTCCAGGCAGTGTGCGAAGTCGTAGAGCGGATAGATGCACCACTTCGAGCCTGTGTTGTGGTGGTCGGCGTGGCGGATGCGGTAGATCGCCGGGTCGCGCATGTGGATGTTCGGAGACGCCATGTCGATGCGGGCGCGGAGCACCTTGCTGCCATCCGGGAATTCGCCTGCCTTCATGCGCTCGAAGAGGTCCAGGTTTTCCTCGATCGTGCGTTTGCGTCCCGGGGGCTCCTTGCCCGGCTCGGTCAGCGTGCCGCGGTATTCCTTGAATTCCTCTTCCGAGAGTTCGCAGACATAGGCCTTGCCCAGTTTGATGAGCTGGACCGCGTATTCGTACATTTTGTCGAAGTAGTCGGAGGCGTGGAAGAACCGGTCCTCCCAGTCCGCGCCGAGCCATTTGACGTCCTCGAGGATGGATTCGACGTATTCGGTGTCCTCCTTCACGGGGTTGGTGTCGTCGAGGCGGAGGTTGAATTTGCCGCCGAATTTCTGGGCCGTGCCGAAGTTCAGGCAGATGCTCTTGGCGTGCCCGATGTGGAGATAGCCGTTCGGTTCCGGCGGGAAACGCGTCTTGACCGCGCCGCCGTTCTTGCCTGCGGCCAGGTCCGCGCGGATGATCTCATGGATGAAATTGTCGGGGAGATTGATTTCGGTTTCGCTCATGTTTGTCGCTCCGTATTGGGATTCAATCGAAAATCGGAATAACCTATTAGTATAGCACGGCTGGCCCCGGCTTTCAAGCCGGAATCCGAAAGTTCAGCAAAAGTTGACGAAAAGGACCTCCGGCGGACAGCAGATGCGTGCGTTGAACCAGGTCGCGCCGATGCCGGACGTCACATACATGACCGCGCCGGTCGAACTGTGGCGGTACGCCCCGTATTCGAAGCGTTTGCCGAAGCGCGAGGACGTGAGGACGGCGCCGGCCCCGGGTAACCGGAACTGGCCGCCGTGCGTGTGCCCGCACAGGACCAGAGGGGCGTTCTTCAGCTTGTCCGTGGAGAGGACGGCCGCGGCGGCGTCGGGGTTGTGGGAAAGGATGCAGACGTCTTCGGAAAGCGGGACCGCCGGGTCTTTGGTAAGGCCGTTGCCTTCTTTCGCGTCGTCCAGTCCGAAGAACCGGATCCCGCATGCGTCCTCGGGGGTATCCGTCAGGAGCTGGAATCCGGCCTCGGCGAAAATGCCGCGCCAGTGCTCCTGGGTGATCCAGCACCGTCGGAGTTCCCAGTTGCCGCAGACCGCGAACTTGTGCGGGCCGGACGGGAAGGTGCGCAGGAAGTCAATGGCACGCCGGAGCCAGGCGGCATCCCCGACGAGGTCGCCGCCGAATGCGATGCAGTCCGGGGTCGGGATCGCCTCGAAAAGCTCCCGGAATGCGGCCGTCAGCCATTCCGTCCCGCCGTTCTGCCGGATGAAGGGGAAGAATCCCCGTATGCCGGCGAAGCGGATGTGGGGGTCCGAGAAAAACAGCAGGGAACGTCCCGCCAGATGCGACTTGGATATGCGCATGAAACGGATGTGCAGGCCGGACGGGAGCATGCGCGTTTCCGTGATGGACGACGGGGCAGGCTGCCAGAGCAGGGCCCTTGCGCGTTGTTCGGCTGTCAGCTTCGTTGACGGTTTCCGGACATGGATCCGGGAGTGGAACGAGGAAACGTCCGACATGGCCGGCAGGCAGAGGCGGCGAACTCAGTCGCCGGAGAGTTCCCGGATCATTTCGGCGGGCAGGGGTTCAAGCTTTTCGATTACGCATTCGCCGAGGTCGGGCAGCTTGACCTTCTCGCCGACCTTGTGATCCACGAGGGCCTGTCCGAGCGGAGCCTTGTAGGCGACGCGGTTGCGATCGGCATCGCCGTCCCATGCACCGAGGATGTAATAGGAGACTTCCTTGCCGGCGGCATCCTTCAGGAAGACGCGGCAGCCCGGCACGACCGTGTCGGAGAGCGTGACGTCGCTGAAATTCGTAACGTCCATGAACCCGAGCGAGCGTTCGAGGTCGGAGCGGCGTCTCTGGAGGAAACGGCGCTGTTCCTTGGCCGCATCGTATTCGGCATTTTCGCGAAGGTCGCCGAAACTTCTTGCATAGGCCACGGCTTCGGCGTTCTGCGGAATGAGGACTTCGACGAGGTTCTTGAGCTCCGCCTGCATGCGCTTCTGAGAGGCGAACGAGGCGAGCGGGGGCTGTTCGGTCGGGGTGGTCGCATTGATGCCGAGAAGTTTGCTTCCTTCTCCGCTTTCGATGAATTCCATGAATTCGGGGGAGACGCGGCCCATTTTGACCATGACGCTCTGGAGTTCGCTGGTTTGCGTGCGGAATTTCTGGAGGCTGGCGGCGATGGACGGGATGTCCCCGTCGGCGTTTTCGACAAGGTAGAGGCGGAAATCGTTCTTTTCGCCGAGCAGAAGGCGTTTGAGCTCGCGCTGAGCGGCACCCCATTCCTTCAGCAGGTCGGGGCGGTTCAGGGCTGCGACAACGGTCTCCATGTCGACCAGCGAAGTGATGATCCTGGACTTGATGCGGTTCTTATTTTTCCAGATCCAGAGGCAGACGTCGGCGGAAAGCGTTTCCATCGCGGCGATCCGGGTGATGATGAGCTGGATCAGCGACGCCTCGGCGGATTCCCGGGCGGCAGCTTCCTCCTTTGTCTCGTTCTGGGGCTTTTTCTGCGGTTCGAAGAAGACGGACATGCAGCGGATCGGCAGGACCAGTCCAAGGGCGACGAATTCCTCCGGCGAGTAGATGGCGCGGGTTGCGGCCAGGAGTCCGTCGAGGTCCTTGACGGCAATCTTCGCCCAGATCGCGAGGTCCTGAAGCTGCTTCGTGTCGCCGGTGATCGCGGCGGGCCAGAAGGGGACTGCACCGCGCAGAGGCCGGAACATCGAAACAAGGAGTTCCGGGGCGGCGGAGAGGGAGAGGCAGGAAATGGATTCCGCGAGCATCTGGACGTCTTTCGGCAGAAGCTTGGAGCTGACGCGGATGAAGAGTTTTCCGAGTTTTTCCGCAGCCGCGGCGTCAACGCTTACTTTGCCGTCCTTGTCTGCGGATTCCTTCAGGAGCGTATAAAGCTCCAGCACGCTTCGGGAATCGCTGAAATGGCGTTTGCCGCCGGTGCCCTGGGATGCGGTCGCCGCATCCCACCAGGCCGTGAATTCCGCCGCGGAGAAGATGCGCGGCACCAGGAGATGCTGGACAAGCTCCTGAATCTTCTGTTCCGGGACGTCGACCAGCGCCAGCCGGTTCAGGATCCGACGGTATTCGGACGCGGGGCGGAGCGTGGCGCGGAGCGGGGAGACCAGCTCCATGAGCTCGGGAGTCGTTTCGAAGAAATAGGCGGAGACGACCGCGTTCGCGATCGGGATGGACGAGCTGTTGGATCCGTCGATCGGGGTGACGGCGATCGTGCCGGTCACGCGGTCAATGCCGGTGATGCGTCCGCACTGTCCGGTTTCCTGCTGGTACATGATCGCGGTCGAGCGCATGCGCTGAAGCTTTTTGAGGCGGAGCGCGACTTCCCGGACGCCGGTGTTCGCGTCTTTTGCCCCGAGCGCCTTGACGACGGCTCCGCTGACCAGATAGGGCGGGAGCAGCTTGCGGACGGCATAGTTCAGGGAGTTGCGGAACGTCGCGGAATCGAGGACGGAGATCTCGGCGAGCCGGACGCAGAGCGTAGCCTTGTCGACGGAGTTGGCGATCTTGTCATCCCACGCCTCGAAGAGTTCTTCGAATTGAGGCGCGGCGGCACGGAGTTCCTGAATGCCCTGCGGCCTGGACGGGGACAAGAGGTCGTTGACACGCGCAAGCAGGGCTTTGACGACGTCGTCGCGTTCCTCCAGTTGTGCATACAGGATCAGGTCCGGCAGGGAAAAGTCATTGATACTCATAAAGAGTCGTCTCCTTCGATATCGGTTGGTCAAATAGCATGTTTGTTTTATTAAACTAATTAATGTACACCCGATCCGGCTTTTTTTCAAGTTTTTTTTCGCAAACGGACCATTTTTTCCGTTTTTTTGATTTGATTTTTTTTCGGGATGAAGTATCTTTTATTTTCTCCCGAAACATTAACCTGTTTTTTTCGCACCGCCCGGAATCCCTCGCCATGGAATCATTCGACGTCATTGTCTGCGGAAGCGGACCCGCCGGCCTCGCCGCGAGCCTCGCCGCCGCTTCGCACGGAGCCTCCACGCTCGTTTTGGAGCAGGACAGCATGATCGGACGCAAACTCTGCGCCACCGGAAACGGACGGTGCAATTTCTCCAATACCGTGCATCCGCTCAAGTTCATGGCGGAATTCGGCCGCAACGGGCGTTTCATGGTCGATGCGCTGCGCGCCGCGCCACGGGAGTTTTTCCTGGACCTGCTGCTTCAGGAAGGCATCCGCCCGAAAGTCGAAGACGAAATCCATTATTTCCCGATGAACGGCAGGGCGTCCGACGTCAGGGATGCTTTCCTGCGGGCTGCGAGGAGAGCCGGGGCGGAGACCCGTCCGTCCGTCTCCGTTCGGCGCGTACTCATGGAAAACGGTTCCGCGGCCGGCGTCGAAACGGTTGGCGGCGAGATCCTCCATGCCCCGCATGTGATCCTCGCCTGCGGCGGTACCGCGGCGCCCGCGCTCGGCGGTTCCGCATCCGGCCTGGAGCTCGCGAAAAAGCTCGGGCACAGTATCCGCGAACCGGTCGCCGCCCTGGCGCCTGTCCACGTGGACGATCCGTGGTTTTCCGGACTCGCCGGAGTCACGGTGCCGGACGCCGAACTCGGCGTGGCCGTCGGGACCCGCCATGTTTTCATGCGCGGCAGCCTGCTTTTCACGCATACCGGTTTTTCCGGTCCGGCGGCGCTGAACCTCTCCGGCACGGTGAACCGCGTCCTGTCCGGCGGGGAGCCCGCGCACATCTTCCTGCGCGTGGTGCCGGACAAAAAGGAACAGGACCTGTTCGCGTACCTGGTAGACGAACGTGAGAAGGTGCCGGACCACCTGCTGAAAAACTCCCTCGCGCGCATCATGCCGCGTTCGCTGGCGTCGCTTGTCTGCGAACGCCTTTTCGGCGAGGATTTCCATTCCAAACGCCTTACGAACGCCGGTGCGCACGAGCTCGCGCATCTGCTGGACCGTATGCCGTTCACGGTGTCGGCGCAAGCCTCCATGGACGAAGCCATGGCGATGGACGGCGGCGTCCTGCTGAAGGAAGTCGATCCGCGCACGATGGAGAGCCGCCTGGCAAAAGGCGTGCATTTCGCCGGGGAAATCCTCGACCTGACCGGGCCGACCGGCGGGTTCAACATCCAGTTCGCGCTGTCCTCCGGCCGCCTCGCCGGGCTTGCCGCTTCCGGCGCGCTGTGATTGCTTTTCTCCGCCTCGCGCGAGGTCGAGACGGGCGGATCAGTGCGGAAACAGGTCTTTGATCGGAGGCGGATCGGGCTGTTTCAGGCGGATGATCGTGTTTTCCAGCCATGCCCGGAACGGTACGCCACGCGAACGGCATTCGTCGGCACAGATGGCCAGCACGGCGTACGGTTCGGCGGCGGGCGATTCCCGGTCCGCGTGCGACAGCTCCAGGCCCGGATCATGGAGGAATTCGGAGAGGGAGCATTCGTGTTCAAGCGCGTACCGGAGCGTTTCCGCCAGCGGTGACTGCGGGTTCTGGAGCGGCAGCACTTCCCGGCACTGGTCGAAGAATGATTCCGCGATTCGCGCCGATTCCGTCCGGGCGGCGCGGCGTTCGCGATACAGGTCCTCCGGCGCGCCGCCGATGCGGTTCGCGCGAATCCGGGCATGGACCTCCAGTTCCCGGATCGCATGAATCTTCTGCTGGAACCCGTCGGCGATCCAGTCTCCGCCGGCTTTCGCCTCCTCGAACATGCGGAGGAGGTTGGCCCAATCGGGGATTGACCGTGCCGACATGGCGGCGCAGACCGGTGCAAGGAGTTCCGCCACGGCCAGGACCAGCCCGCGCAGAGCATTTTCGGAGATCACGAGGCCGGATTCCGTTTCCAGCAGACTGGAAATCGTTCGGAACGACATGCCCGCCATGAGATAATTCGTCACGCATGCCGCGAACGAGGCATCGAACATCAGCGGACCGCCGGCCGGATCGGGAAACAATGCGGGCGCCGGTGCGGCTCCTGCCATTCCCGAATCGTCGTTCGCGACATACATCGAACGGCGGATCGTCCGCCTGACAAACGCCGGACGCGCCGCGATCGCCTCCACGGACTCGTATCCGGCGACGGACATACCGCCTCTTTCCGACGGCGGGAGTTCCAGCGTCACGTCATCGGCGGGGAAGTCCTCCGGCACATGAATCGAAGCGGAAAGATTGTATGGCGCGGCCGGTTCGCGAAGCGTTCCGGCCCTGTTGCCCGGCCTGTGAAGCGTCCGGGTGTCATCTTCATCCTGCCGCAAGAAAACCTCTTCCACGTCATTGGCATCGGATGCGGCATGTTCGTTGAGCTGGCGGGAAAGCCAGTCCATCCGCTTCTTCAATGCGGCGCCATTCTGCAGCCTGGATTTGAGGGTATGCTCGGATGGAGTGTTCCGGTCGGGCTGCATGGAAGATGGAGCAGGGGGGTGAATCGTTTTGCGGGAAGTGCCGGGATCCCGGCTTACAGGTTGAAGAAAGCCAGCGGCCCGTCGTAGCACATCGTCTTCGCGAGTTTCACCGCGACGGATTCCGGCAACTGCCCGGCCTCGACCATGCCT
The DNA here is from genome assembly GCA_017541665.1 of Lentisphaeria bacterium. Taxonomy (GTDB): domain Bacteria; phylum Verrucomicrobiota; class Lentisphaeria; order Victivallales; family UBA1829; genus UBA1732. The sequence continues at coordinate 15,036 of JAFXYP010000051.1, forward strand.
CCAAGCGTGGAGGAGAGGATCCTGCGGAACATCTCGAAGCGGGACCCGTAGCTCAGGAGCTTGCGGGAATCCGAGACCATGCCGGCGAATGCGCTCAGCAGGTCGACGCTGCCGATGTATTCCAGCTGGCGTTTCATCCCGATCGGCGTATCGCAGAGCCACCAGGCGGACCCGAGGCGGACCGTGCTGCCGAAGGCGCGGGAGAGGGCGGCCAGCGTGGCCTGATGCGCCTGGTCCAGGCAGTAAAGCACGATCTTCAGCCGGCCGTCGAACCGGTTCAGGAAGCGGATGAGTTTCGCCTCGTGCGACTGGAAGATGTCGCTCACGTCGCCGCCGGAATCCGGCCCGATCGAACGGAACAGCGAGTCGCGCACATCGCGCACCGCTCCGATGTGGAGCTGCATCACCCAGCCGCTCCGGCTGTTCATCTCGCCGAATTCGCCGAGCAGATAGTCCGCGTAATTCGCCGCTTCCTCCTGTGCCACAGGTTCGCCCGCGAGGGCCTTCCGGAAGGTTTCCGCCGCGGCTGCGGCATCGCCGGTTCCGCTGGACGCGAGTTCCAGGCCGTGGTCGCTGGCGCGGCAGCCGTTCTCCGCAAAGAAATCGTGGGACTGCTGAAGGACATTAAGAAGTTCGTCGAGGGTGGAGATCCTGACGCCCCAGCGTTTCCCGAGGCGTTCGATGTAGGCGGGGAATCCGGGTTTTCCGGCTTTCATTGCCATGTCCGGGCGCCAGGTCGGGCGCACGACCGTCCGCCCGAAGCTTTCATTGACCGTCCTGTGGTCTTCGAGCGTATCGGCGGGGTCGTCGGTCGAACACATCACGCCCACGTTCATGCGTTTCAGGAGCGCCTGCGGCCTGCTTTCCTCCTTCGCGATGATCTCGTTGACTTTTTGCCAGACGGTTTCGCCCGTTTCCGCGTTCAGCAGCTCCGTGACGCCGAGGAATCTGAGGTCAAGGTGAATCCATTCGTACACGGGGTTTCCCGCGATCCGGTCGAAGACGTTCGCCATGGCGATGAATTTGTCATGCGGGGAGGCGGTTCCGGTGATCTTCTCCTCCGACACGCCCGCTTTCCGCAGGACTTCCCAGACATAGTGATCCGTGGCCGCGAAGAGCTCCCATGCGTCTTTGAAATTTTCATTGCGCGCGATGGCTGCGACGTCTGCATGGTTGTGCGGATCCAGGATTGGCAGTCCTTTGACCGATTCGAAAATGCGTTTGCCCGTTTCATTGCCGATGAGGTAATCCTGTCCGAGGAACATAGTGAATCCTTTCGTAATGGACTTGTTGTCAGGTTTCGGATTTGCGGAAATAATATACCCGAAAACAGTGAAAATACAAGCAGAAAGCCTGAAACGGAAGGCGGATCAATCCGCAACCGGAGAGGGGGGCTCATCCGTTTCGGACGGAGTCACCGAGAAATCGTCGAAGTACGCCTCGCCGTTCCGGACGGATACGCCCACCCGGAAACCGTCTTCCCGGTCCAGGTCGTCGACGGAAATCTTCGACGTGATCCGGAACAGCCTCTTGTCCGGGATCGTGAACGTCGCGACCGGCACGGTTTCCCGGCTGCCATTTTTCTCCGCTTCGAAGAAGATGCACACCTTCGTTCCGGTTTTTCCCTTTACGAGCATGGAATAGTCATATTTCCCGTTGGAAAACCTCTGGTCGAACATCAGGCCTGCCGAACCGTCCGGGATGCCGATCCATACGGAACGATTTCCGTCGATGGCGCCGGATTCCTGCGTGTTGAATTCCGGCGGAAAGCCGTTGCCCGGCGCCGTGTGGAAAAAGGCGTTCCGGGGGGTCCGTATCGATTCGCCGGCGTTGCGGAGCATTGCGTATTGTTCCACATGTGCTTTGAGCTTGCCGTACGATTCCTCCGGTGAGTCGAGCTGCTCCAGACCGCCGTTTTCCAGAAGGTTCGGGCGAAGGGGCGCGATCCGGCTTTCGGAGACCGGGACGCATTTGTTTTCGGACGAAAGGAGATAAACGTATTGTTTTTTGTTTTTGTCCGTATCATCGATCAGCGAGGCGACCTGCTTGTCCCGGAGCATTTCCAGGACGACGGGATCGTCCGCGATTGACCTGGATTCGACGTTGAAGAACACATCCGGGTATACATTCCGGTAACCGACGACGTAGTCGTGAATGTCTTTGTCCCGGATGGACGTGATACTGTCGCCCAGACGGCTTGCGTAATAGACCCGGCTGAAGTCTTTCCAGGACGCCACGTACAAATGTTTTTCCCGGGAACTTTCTATGTCCTTGAACATTTCCGAAAGGATGCTGCTGCTGTAGTTCCTGAAAACGGAGTTCGTGTTCATTTTCAGGAAAAGGAACCCGGAGACCGCGAGCGCCGCGGAAAGCGCAACCCGGACAAGGACGTGTCTTCTCTTTCCCTGGATGAAGACGAGATACGCCGCGGAAACCGTGAGCGGTAGGATCAGACAGATGGCGTACCTGGAGGATATGAGCCTGATCAGGGTCCTCCAGAAAATCATGAAGGCGATCATGGCAAGACAGGCATAAAAGATCTTTTCCTTCCTGACTTTCGCATCCCGCAGCATGAAAAACAGTCCGACCGCCGCCCAGATGAAGAGGATCAGATTGACCCCTTTGGGGATTTTTTCGAATGACTCGAGCATCGTTTCTCCAATGGCGTTCCGCAGCTGGGGTTAAAAAATCCTGTTGAAGAAAAAAGACAGCCGTTCGATCAGCCTGGAGTCGAACCCCACGCAGGCCGCGAGAAGGACGAATGACAGACCGGAAACCAGGAAAAAGACCGCGGCGTTCAGGAACATCTCTTTGAACTTTATTTTTTTGAACGCCCATAAAGCCGCGAGAAACAGCGGGACGATCACGGCGAATTCCATCGCTTCATATCTGCAGTAGACCGACAGAGCGAGAATGACGCCGCAGAGCGCCCATTTGAAAACGGTGCTTTTCCGGAACGCCTCCACGAGAACGATCATCAGCATCCCGCAGAAGACAATGTAACAGTTTTCCCGCATCGGCTGGCCGGAAAGCTCAACCAGCTCAGGCAGAAAAACAAGCAGAAACGCCGCAATCAGGGCAACGCGGATGTTCCGGCAAAGCCGCAAGGTGAAGAGAAAGCCTATCACAGGGAACAACGACCCGAAAAACATGGACAGAGACCTTCCCGCGATCTCCACATTGAAACCGCCCAGCTGCATCAATTCCTTGATCATCCATGGAGAGAGCGGCATGGAGGGATCCACCCTGCCGAAGAAATCGTAGTAGAAGTTGCCGGTTGCGATCCAGTTTTCCACCCAGATCAGATACACGGACCCGTCGCGGGTCAGTGTCGGATCCAGCGCGATCTTGATCATTCGGACCAGCATGGCCGCCAGATAGATCAGAATACAGATGCACAAAAGCGTTCTGTATTTCCGGTGCGTTTTTGTCAAACAGATGTCAGGCATTCGGGTCGTTCGGAATAATTGCTTGATGGCGTTCCGCGGCTTGGGATCCGGTCGGATTTCCGTCTGCAGACGGGCTGGATTCGTTAATTTCAATAATATACAGTGCTTTTCCCCGAATTACAAACGGAATCGTGAAAATAGCCGCGGATTACCGCCGGATGCAGCCGATGTTCGCGGAATAACGGATGGCGCGACCAAAAAGAAGCCCGGCATGGTGTGCCGGGCCGGGGGATCAGAGCTTGTTCGTGATCTTTTCCAGCGCGTTCAGCATGGCAGTCCGTTCGGAAGCGGGGAGCTCGGAAAGCAGCTTTTCGCACAGGCCGTTTACGCATTTGATGCACTGGTCCAGCAGGGTCTGGCCATGGTCGGTGAGTGTGATCTGTACGGCGCGGCGGTCTTCGGGGTTCTGGATCCGCTGGAGGAAATCCTTTTTGACGAGAGACTCGACGAGTTCGGAAACGGTCGCCGGAGCGAGCTTCATGGCTTCCGCAAGCTCCTTCAGCGTGACACCGGTCGGTTTGTCTTCGGTCAGACGGCACACCAGAGACATCGTCTGATGCTGGCGGATGCTGATGTCGACGGATGACACGTTGCCGACATTTTCGGCGGATTCGCGGAAGGCGTCATAGAGCCGGGAAACGGCTTTTCTGAGGATCGCGGGATCGGAATTTGCCATGATTTGAACTCCGGTTTGATTCACTGAAAAACTGGTAGGAATGGAATAATATACATCCTCTCAAATATTATTGCAAATCGAAACAATCTTTTTTTGCAAAAAAAGAAAGAAAATAATCCCGAATTTGGAAAAGCGAAAAAAGATGCGGTCACGATAAAATCAGTAGAGATTTCAGGCTGGCGTATGTTCAAAAAAGAGAGAACAGGGTGGATGCGCCGGAAAAGGAAGGAGGTTGTAAAAAACAACGTGTCATAATAAAAACATATTGTCTTTTTATGCCGTTGTCAACGGGACGATCCGGTGTGCATTGCCTTCCGCATCGGCAAAAACCGAAGATCCCGGGCGAAATCTGCTTCCATAATGAAAACAGAGGACCTTGCCGTTGCCGACGGGGAGCATGCCCGGACCTGTGCTCCGGTTCGGGCTGCCGTGCCGTGTGGTCCCGGCTCAGACGACGAAGAAATCGGCGCCGAGCCTGGTGAAATCGTCAACGAACGACGGATATGTGACACCGATGCTCTCCGCGGAGTCGATCAGGGTCGGTTCCGATTCGTTTTCATCGCATGTCATGCCGGCGATGGCGAGCGACATCGCCACGCGGTGGTCGCGGAAACTGTCGACGTGGGCAGGTTTCAGCTTGCCGCCGGTAACGGCCATGCCGTCTTCGAATTCCTCGACCTGGATGCCCATCTTCGTCAGTTCGTGCGCCATGACGGCGATGCGGTCGGTCTCCTTCAGACGGGCCTGCGCCACATTCTTCAGCACGGTGATGCCGTCGGCGCATGCGGCCACGACGGAGAGGATCGGCAGGAGGTCGGGCGTGGAGTTCAGGTCAAGCTCCGCGGCATGGAGTTTCACGGGGCCGGGTTTCACCCGTGCGTATCCGGGGCCGGTCTCGATGTTCGCGCCCATGCGCCTGGCGAGGTCGACGAACGCCTTGTCGCCCTGGGGATCGTTGAAATCGAGGTTGTCGATCCGGATGTCGCCTCCGGTCACGACGGCCGCGGCCAGCGGGAACGCCGCCGTGGAGAAATCGCCGGGGATCGTCTCGTTGAACGGCTTGAACTGCTGTCCGCCGACCACGTGGAAGCGCGAGTAGTTCTTGTTGTATTTCAGGTTGATGCACTGGCGTTTCAGCCAGGCGAGCGTCATTTCGACGTAGGGGACTTCGTTCAGGAACGGGACGTTCAGGATGGTGTCGCCCTCGGCGAGGGGGGCGGCGAGCAGGAGCGCCGAAAGGTACTGGGAGGAGGTGCCGTCGACGGTGGTCTCTCCGCCGCGGATTGGGCCTGTGACCGTCAGGGGGCAGTGCCCGGCGTTGGATACCGTCTTTGCCCCGAGTTCGTTCAACGCGGCCAGCAGGGGTTCCATCGGGCGTTTCTGCAGAGATTCGTCGCCGCCGAACGAGATCGGCGATGCGGAGAGCGCCGCGAGTGCGCTGAAGATGCGCAGGCCCGTGCCGGAGTTTCCCATGTCCAGCGCGCGAGCCGGTTCGATCATGCGGCCGCCGGTCCCGATGACCTGCCACATGGAGTCGTCGCTGCGCCGGACCCAGGCACCGAGCGCGCAGGCTGCGGAGAGGCAGGAGAGCGTGTCGTCGGAGACGAGCGGGGCCTTGATGACGGAGGAGCCCTTCGCGAGGGATGCGATGGCGAGGGCGCGGATGGTATGTGATTTGGATCCGGGGACGGCGGTTTTGCCGTTGATCTGCGAATGTCTGACGGATAAGTGCATGATGGGAAAACTCCGTTGTTCCGCTTGAAGGTTAGGGTTCGGATTCCGTTCCGGCGCCGGCATCCGGCGGGAAGATCGCGTTTGCGTAGGTCTCCGGGTCGAACGCCTGGAGGTCGTCCGGCTGTTCGCCGAGTCCGACGAAGAGGATGGGCAGTCCGAATTCGCGCTGAGCGGCGCATGCGGCCCCGCCTTTTCCGGTGCCGTCCATTTTCGTCAGGACCATGGCGGATGCGCCGGAAACGGAGGCGAATTCGCGGGCCTGGGAGATGGAATTGCTGCCGTGGCTGGCGTCGATGGTGAGGATGGTCTCGTGGGGTGCGCCGGGCAGGACCTTGTTGACGATGCGCGTGATTTTCGCCAGCTCGTCCATCAGGTTTTTGCGGTTCTGCTGGCGTCCGGCGGTGTCGATGAGCAGGTAGTCCACGCCTTTCGCGACGGCGGACTTCACGGCGTCGAACGCCACGGATGCCGGGTCGGCGCCCTGTTTCGCCGCGACGATCTGGCTGCCGGTGCGTTCGGCCCAGAGCGTGAGCTGTTCGACCGCGGCGGCGCGGAAGGTGTCGCACGCACCGAGCATCACGCGGTTCCCGTCCTGCGTCAGGGCGGCGGCGAGCTTGCCGATCGTGGTCGTCTTGCCGCTGCCGTTCACGCCGACGAAGAGCAGCACGGTTACGCCGTCCGGGTTTTTCCGCAGGGGGCGCGTTCCTTCCGAGAGGATCTTCTTCAGTTCGGCGGCGGCCACGCGGGAGATGTCGTCGGACGACTTGAGCTCGCCGAGCTTGTAGCGTTCGCGAATGTTCTGCACGATGGCGCGCGAGGCGGACATGCCGAGGTCCGTCCCGATCAGGGTCCTTTCCAGTTCGGCGAAGTCCTCGTCGGTCCATTCCTTGTTTCCGGTGAAGAGCCCGGCGATTTTGCGGTTGACGGCTACGGCGGTCTTCTGGAGTCCGTTTTTGAATTTGGAGAAGAGGGAAAACATGTTCCGTCACTCCGTCCTGCCGCCTGACGGATGCTTTTCGATCTCGTTCTTGATGCCGTTCAGGATGCCGTTGATGAAGACGCCCGACTTCTCGTCGCTGAAGTCCTTCGAGATCTCGATCGCCTCGTCGATGCTCACGAGGTGCGGGATATCCGGGCAGTACAGCATCTCCGCCACCGCCACCTTCATGATGTTGCGGTCCACGGCGGACATGCGCTCCACGTCCCATTTCTCGGAGAACTTGCCGAGATAGTCGGTGATGACGTCGTCGTTGGCCTGCACATGCCCGATCAGGGTCTCGGCGTAAGCCCGTGCGCGACGGAAAACGCGGTCATCGGGGAACTCCCCGGATTCCTCGGCCTGCGCCCAGAAATCCTCCATGGTGTTCGGCTCGGTCACACTGTCCCGCAGGTCGCATTCGAAAAGATACTGCATCGCGAGTTCGCGACCGAGTCGTTTGAAGTGCCGATGCGGCTGAAACTGCGTCTGATGTGCTTTTTTTTCGTTCGAAACATGTTTTTCCGGGGCGGTGTCTCCGGCTTCGTTTTCAAAATCTGATTCAGTGTTCATTGTCGGTTCGTGGTAGGGGCTGGATTCGGGAGAAGGGGAAACGTTTTTGGAACGGCTCAGAGTTTCTTGTTCAGGTTCGCCATTTCGATCGCGGCGACGGCGGCGTCGGCGCCGCGGTTGCCGGCCTTCGTGCCGGAGCGTTCGATGGCCTGTTCGATGTTTTCGACCGTGACGACGCCGTAGATGACCGGAGTGCCGGAGTCCATGCCGATCTGTGCGAGGGACTTCGAGACCTGGCTGTAAATCGTGGAAGCGTGAGCGGTGGCGCCCTGAATGACCACGCCGAGCGCGATCACGGCGTCGTATTTGCCGCTCTTCGCGAGCTTGGAGACCGCGAACGGGAGTTCGAAGGAGCCGGGCACCCAGGCCTGCGTGATGTTCGCGCGGTCGCCTCCGTGGCGGATGATCGCGTCGACCGCTCCGCTGAAGAGCTTGGAGACGAAGAATTCGTTGAATCGTGCGCACACGACAGCGATTTTGAGTCCTGCGGCGTTGAGGTTGCCTTCCAGTACGGTGAGTTCGTCGTTTGCCATGGTGGTTTCTCCTGAGATTGTATGATGAGTTTTTTGTTGTGATTCGTTTCTGTTTTGCGTGGCGCGGGGGTCAGAGCAGGTGCCCCATCTTGTCTCGTTTTGTGTCGAGGTAGTGCCTGTTGAATTCCCCCGGCTCGATCACGATCGGGACGCGTTCGTCGATGACGAGCCCGTAGCCGTCGATGCCGACCACTTTCATCGGGTTGTTCGTGAGGAGGCGAAGATGTTTCACGCCGAGGTCGAGCAGGATCTGCGCACCGATGCCGTATTCGCGGAGGTCGGGCGGGAATCCGAGGCGGATGTTGGCCTCGACGGTGTCGCAGCCCTCCTCCTGAAGCTTGTAGGCGCGGAGCTTGTTCGCCAGCCCGATGCCGCGTCCCTCCTGGCGCAGGTAGACCAGCACGCCGGCGCCTTCCTTCGCGATCATGCGCATGGCGGTGTGGAGCTGGTCGCCGCAGTCGCAGCGCATGGAGCCGAAGACGTCGCCCGTGAGGCATTCGCTGTGCATGCGGACGAGCACGGATTTCGCGGCGGCGACGTCGCCGTGGGTCAGAGCCAGATGGCATGCGCCGTCGAGCTTGGAACGGAACATGTGGAGCATGAAATCGCCGTACGCGGTCGGGAGCTTCACGCAGAGTTCCTCCTCCACGAGCTTTTCCTTCTTGCGGCGGTATTCGATGAGGGATGCGATGGAGCAGAGCTTCAGCCCGAACTTCTCCTTGAACGCCACCAGGTCGTCCAGGCGCGCCATCGTGCCGTCGTCCTTCGTGATCTCGCAGATCACCGCGGCGGGCTGGAGCCCGGCCAGGCGCGCCAGGTCCACGGACGCTTCCGTATGCCCGGTGCGCTGGAGCACGCCGCCGGGACGCGCCGCGATGGGGAACACGTGCCCGGGGATGCCGAAGTCCTCACGCTTCGCCGCCGGGTCGAGCAGGGCTTTGATGGTGGCCGCGCGGTCGGATGCGCTGATGCCGGTGGTCCCGGTCAGGACGTCGACGCTCTCGGTGAACGCGGTCTTGAAATGGTCGGTGGAGGGCGCGCGGTAGATGCCGAGTTCCTTCGCCCGCGCCTCGGTGATGGGGGCGCAGACGAGTCCGCGTGCATGGGTGATCATGAAATTTACATGTTCCGGCGTGATCTTTTCCGCCGCGCACACCAGATCGCCTTCATTTTCCCGTTTTTCGTCGTCGGTGACGATCACGAGCCGGCCTGCGCGCACGTCCTCCAGGACGCTTTCCACGGTGTCGAACCTGCTGTCCATTCTCGATTGACCTCGTAATTTGTTCTGCGGTATCGGGATCTTTGCCTAAAGAACATGCCTGCGACGCTGCAATGATTCTCTCATCCGGACTGCCTCGCCGCCGGGCGCGCCGTTTCGCGCATCCCCGCGGTCCGTTCACCGTCGGTCGTGGGATTCCACCACGTCGGCCGGCTTTCGCCGGTTCGCGGACTTTCACCGCCGGTCTGGAATTCCACCAAACCCCGAACAACTGCAATGTGTCTGTTAAAAGTGCAAGTTATAATATACACGCGCAGGAAGGCTTTGTCAAGCATCTGCGGCGGAAATGAGGGAAAAAAGCCAGGTCCTGCGGCGCTTTGTTTCCAACAGTATGCCGTCCGAATTCTTCAGGCTGGAGATAAACGGATGGATGAAAGGACGTTTTCGAGATGTGCTGTGCCCGGAATAAGAAGTCTTTTTGATTGTTTCGGAAATACAAATTGATTGTTAGAAGCGTTAAAATAAAAGAGGCGATTTCACATTTCTTTGATAAAATTTTTCTTTCTGTGCAATAAAACGCATTTTAGGAACGTTAATTGATTAGAAATGATGGTATATCCAAAATAATCCCGGCGAAAACCTCCTCCTTCCCGGCAGATGGCCGTTTCACCGTCTGCCTCACCCCCGCGAAAACGGAGTTAAGCCCCCTCAACGCCCTAAAATCATGAAGGAGAACGGGAATGAGAACGATCCTGCTGTTTGCCAATCTGATCCTTGCGGCTTTTGCCGCATTCCATGCTTTCGAATGGCTGAACGAACCGTCGGTGAAAGCGGAAGTCGCCACGTCCGTGACGAGAGAACGCCGCGTATCGGCGCCGCAGCCGACTCCGGTCGTGCAGGCGCAACAGCCGTGGCAGCAGTCCCGGGGATTTGTCGGTACGCCCATGTCCACAGAGAATCAGATCGCGACCACAGTCGCGCTGAACATCTTCGATCCCGAACGCGCACCCAAGGCAACTGCAAACATGACCAGAACAATGGCAATGCCGGTCAACCGCGGCGACATGACGCTCGTCGGCACGTTCAGCATCGGCAGGATTGCCGGGGCGATCATCCTCCAGCGCGGCATGCAGATGATGAACATGTGGCAGCAGCCCGGACGCAACAATAACAACCGGAACGGCAACACACCCAGCGCCGAGGAGCTTGCGGCGGCGCAGGAACAGCAGATGCAGGAGGCGCTGGAGAATCGAGAGGAACTGGCTTCCCTGCTTCGAACCCTGCAGATGAGCCCCGACGTCACGCCACAGCAGACCGAGTTGCTCCGTCAACGCCTGAACCGTTCCAACGAGCAGATTGCACTCCTTCAGAACCAGAATCAGCAGAAAGCCATGGGACGCGACGGCCTTTCCGCAGACGGCATCACAGCGACGGCGACCGCTTCCAATTCCAACAAGCAGTATTTCCGCGTGGGTGAAACGCTTCCGAACGGCTACACGCTCGCGGCAGTAACACGTTCGACCGCCACGCTTACACGCAACCAGGAGCAGATCGAACTCACGATGCAGGGCACATCCACGAATGCGGCAACCGGCGGCTTCGGCATGGGCGGTTTCGGCATGGGCGGCTTCGGCATGGGGGGCTTCGGCATGGGCGGATTTGGAGATATGGGTTTCGGTATGGGAGGTTTTGGGGGTATGGACTTCGGCATGGGCGGATTCGGCGGCGGCATGGACTTCGGCGGCGGATTCGGCGGCGGTGTCGGCGGCATGGGAGGCATGGGCGGTTTCGGAGGGGGAGCTGGCGGCATGGGCGGCTTCGGCGGCGGCTTCGGCGGCGGTTTCGGAGGATTCTGATCCCGTAAAAAACATGCCGCCATCAGGCCGGAAAGCAAAACGATACGGTCGGCCGTGTCCGAACAGAGGCTGCCCGCACTGGTCCGGATTACTTGCGGATTTCAGCCAGGACTTTTTCGAGCGCGCCGCGGCTCTTCAGCATCACGGCACGGGCGCGTTCGCCGAGCTTGCGGCGTTTCTCCGGATCGGCGAGCAGGCTGCGGAGGGCGTCGGCGAGTTCGTTGTCCTTCATCACGCGCAGCACGGCGTCGCCCTTCACGAGGGCGTCCAGCGCCTGCCGGAAGTTCTTCAGCTGGCGGCCGCAGACCACGGGCTTGCCCATCAGGGCGGGCTCGATGATGTTCTGCCCCTCGTTGTTTCCCGCCAGGGTCTTGCCCATGATGACGAGGTCCGCGCCCTTGATGAGGCGCGCGAGTTCGCCGGTGGTGTCTGCCAGCAGCACGGAGAATCCCTGCTTGTCGCCCGTGTCGTTGCTCCGGCGGTGGAAGCTCAACCCGCGGTCGCGGATCAGCTTTTCGATGTCGTTGCCGCGTTCGGCATGGCGCGGCACGAGCACGAGCCGCAGGACGGGAAATTCCTTCTGCAGTGCCATGAACGTGTCGAGGATGAGCGGTTCCTCCGGGTTGTGCGTGGAGGCCGCCAGCAGGACCGTGATGTCCTGTTCGCCGAAGATGGCGGGGAAATCCGCGCCGTCGCCGGCGGGCGGCGCCTGGTCGAATTTGATGTTGCCGCACACGGAGACGCGGTCGTCGATGCCGGGCGCGATCGTGAGCAGGCGTTCGCGGTCGAGCTCGGTCTGGGCGCAGATGTGATCGAACTTGCGGAGCATCGGCGCGATGACGAACCGGAACCGGCGGTATCCGCGGAACGAATGGTCGGAGATGCGCGTGTTGGCGAGCAGGAGCTTCGCGCCGGAGTGCTTCGCCGACGAGATCAGCTGCGGCCAGAGTTCGGTCTCGAAGATCACGAGTTTCGACGGGCGGATCAGCCCCATCGCCGACCACACGAAGAAACACCAGTCGATGGGGCAGAAGATGACCTTCACGCGCGCCGGATCGGTCTTGTTGCGCGCGATCTCCTGCGCCGTGGTGGTCGTCGTGCTCAGGATGAACTTGCGGTCGGGGTCCGCCTCCGCCCATGCCTTCAGAAGCGGCAGCGTGAGGTTGGTCTCGCCCACGCTCACGGCGTGGAGCCAGGTCGCGCCGCGCCATTCCTTCAGCTCGCGGCGGCGCGCCGCCCCGAAGATGCCGAACCGCTCGAAATACGTTTTCTTGTACCCGGACCGGCGGATGTATTTCACGATCAGGCCGGGCAGGTAAAACAGGAATACCAGCGGGAAAAAGAGATTATAGAAAAAAAGCATGCGGACACGTTATTTTGGGTAAAAACAGAACAAAAACGGAAAATATAATATACATCCTTTTTGCGAAAAAGCAACAAGGCGGCGACGAGCGCACGCCGGTTCCGCATGCCCGGACGGCGGCGAAAACATCCCTCCGGTCGAGGTCAGAAGCGGAAGAGTGCATCCTGCGGGAACGGCCTGTCGAAGGCGGCGCAGATTTCGCGGAGGTTCTTTTCGGTGGAGGCGGAGAAGGTCGGGATCATCTGAATCCCGGGGTAGTCCGTCTGGAACCGGATGCAGATCTGTGCGGGAGTCAGCCCGGTCTCCTGCGAGAGCCCGAGGATCTTTTTCGCCAGGAGGCGCGCCGCGCCGGAGTCGTACATGGTCCCGGCGAAACGTTCCGCGTCCGGGTCGGAGAAGAAGCCTTCCGCAAGCGAGGAGGAGCCCATGACGGCCATCCCGGTCGCGCGGTGGTAGCCCGCGTAGTTGCGGTTCCACATGGACATGGTGTCATCGGGCATGGGGTTGGTGAGGCCGACCGCGGGGTGGGTGGTGAGCTGGTTCACGCGGAAGCCGTCGAAGGAGCGTTCCTGTGCGGCTTTGTCGGCGGCCATGAGGCGTTGGACGCGCCAGTTCGACGCACCGTAGTACCGAATCTTGCCGGCGGCCCTGGCCTTCTCGCAGAGTTCCAGCAGCCCCGCGACGGGAATTCGCATGTCGTCGCGGTGGAAGAGATACAGGTCGATGCGGTCGGTCTTCAGCTCCGCGAGCGAGGCGTCCAGGTCGGCAGCGAAATCGGCGGGCGTGACGCGGTCGGCCTTCGTCGCCAGGTCGTAATGGCAGCCCTTCGTGCAGATGACGAACTTGTCGCGGTTGCCGCGGCTGCGGAAATAGTCGCCGAGGATGCGTTCGCTGCGGTGGAGCTCGCCGGGCACCCAGTTCGAGTAGACGGACGCCGTGTCGATGAAATTCCCGCCGAGCGAGGCGAAAACGTCAAGCAGGCGCATCCCCTCCGTTTCGTCCGGCCTGAGGCCGAGTCTTGCCTGCCCGAAACAGATTTGCGAGACCTCCAGGTCCGTGCCGTGTATCCGTATGCGGTTCATATTGCTCTCTCCTGCATGCGTGAATGTGAGAACCCGGAGCCTCCATCATACAGTAGAGGCTCCGTTTTTTGTGCCGGAGCGAAGCCGGGCACTGAATCCGTGGAGGCTTTGCCCCCTCAGTAGTTGTCCGCCTCGATCTGGAAATACGCCCGCGGGTGGTTGCAGACGGGGCAGACTTCCGGCGGGGTGGTGCCGATGTAGACATGTCCGCAGTTGCGGCATTCCCAGCGGTTTTCGCCGGTGCGGACCCAGATCTCGCCGGTTTCGATGTTGGCGGCGAGCTTGCGGTAGCGTTCCTCGTGGCGCTTTTCGATGGCGGCGACGCCCTCGAACTGCGCGGCAATGTCGTTGAATCCTTCGGTGCGGGCCTCTTCGGCGAAGCGCTTGTACATGTCGGTCCATTCTTCGTGTTCTCCGTCGGCCGCGGCCTTCAGGTTTTCGAGGGTGGAGCCGATGCCGCCGAGGTGCTTGAACCAGAGCTTGGCATGTTCCTTTTCATTGTCCGCGGTTTCGAGGAAGAACGCCGCGATCTGTTCGAAGCCTTCCTTCTTGGCCTTGCTGGCGAAATAGGTGTATTTGTTGCGGGCCTGGGATTCGCCTGCGAACGCGAATGCGAGGTTCTTTTCGGTCTTGCTGCCTTTCAGTTCCATGATGAATGTCCTTTCGGGGTTGGGTATGTTGGAGAATGTGTGGATGATGCGGATTTGCGGGGCGTTATTTGCGTTTGCGCTGCGGCGGGGGGTCGGGGATGAATGGCTTGACCTTGTCGACGAGCTGGCGGGAGTTCAGGCCGAGTTCGCTGCAGAGGTCGAGCACGCGGATGAGCTTGCGGTATTTTACGTTCGGATCGCACTTGATGATGATGGTGGAATTCGCGTCGGCCTGCGCGATCGCGGCGAGGCGTTCGCGGAGCCTGGCGACCTCCATCGGTGCGGATCCGTTGAACGAATAGTACAGGCGTTCGTCTTTCAGGACCTCGTTCGGGTCGTCGCGGTCGCCGAGCGCGGCCAGCCGGGCGTCGATCTCGTCGATGTTGTCGCGCGAATACTTATCGACGTCGATGGTGATGGGGATGAGCGGATCGGCCGCGACGGTCGACATGTCGGGCGCGGGCAGTTCGACGTTGATCATGACTTCCTCGGTGACGGGTTTCTGCGTCACGAGGAAGAAGATGAGCAGGAGAAAGACGACGTCGATCATGCTGGACAGGGGGAAGCTGGCGTCCGGGGGCGGATTGAGCTTGGTGGTTTCTTTTCTCGCCATGTACCGGGTCTCCTTATTCCTGCAGGCCCGCCAGGCTGACCTTGTACAGCCCGGTCTTCTTGATGGCGTCCAGGACCTTCGCGCCGTAGTAGTACTGCACCTGGCGGTCGCCTCGGATCACAACGGGGATCGACAGCGGATCGGGCGTGGTGCGCTTCACGTCCTCGAGGAGGGCGGTGAGCTCGGGGCCAGTCATGGCGCGGCCGCCGATGGTCATGGAACCGTCCATGCGGAGATTGATCGTGATGGTACGCGGGTCCTGCTTGACGACGGGGCGTCCGTTGGGCGCGTCCGCGAGGAGGACGCTTTCATCCTGCATGTCCTTGTCCAGCGTGGCGGTCACGATGAAGAAGATGATGAGCAGGAAGACGATGTCGATCATGCTGGAGATCGGCACCGATGCGGCCTCCTCGGTCATGAGTCTTGTTTTCTTGGCCATGGATGATGCTCCTTTGAACGGGATTCACGGGGCGTGTCACGGTTCCTGTTCTTTGACTTCGGAGTTCTTCAGGGTGTTGATCAGCTCGTAGGTCATGGCCTCCATCATGAGGATGATCTTGGAGGCGTTGTTCTTGATGAACGTGAATCCGAGGATGGCTGGGACGGCGATGAAGAGGCCGACGGCGGTGGTGTAGAGGGCGGAAGAGATGGACTGTGCGAGTGCGGCGGTCTGCGCGGCGCCCTTCACGGTGCCGAGGCTGCCGAACGCGGACACCATGCCGGTGACGGTGCCCATGAGGCCGAACATCGGGGCGAGCTGGCCGCAGAGGTTCAGGTAGTTTACGCGCTGCATGAGCTTTTCGGTCTCGATGCTGGCCTGAGAGGACACGGAGTCGAGCACGACGTCGTAGCCTTCGGTAATGCTGTTGAAGCCGGACATCAGGATATTGGACAGCGGGCCGGGGGTGGCTTCGCATGCCTCCATCGCGGCGCCCAGGTCGCCCTCGGCGAGCGAGTTCTTCACGGTTTCGATCAGGTCGGCGGGCATGATCTTCACCGCGCGGATGCACACGCAGGAGTCGATGATGAGCGCCAGCGTGGCGAGCGAGGTCAGGAAGATCATGAGCCAGACGATCAGGTCCATGGCCGTGCCGCCGAAGACGACCTGCAGGAAGCTGGTCCCGCTTTTCGCCGTCTCTTCGCCCGCTTCCTCCTGGGCCCAGGCGGGCATGGAGAGCAGAAGACCCGAGGCCGCGACGGCGGTCGCCGCGAGGAACGCTGATGTGCGATTGGATTTCATACGAATGATTCCTTCTATGTTGAAAGTTTATGATTGATGTCGATTCCGGGGGGAGGGGGATCAGAGCTGCTTGGCGTAGTCGCTCTTCGGGTAGTCCCTCTTCAGCATGTCCGCGAAGATCTTCGCGCGGGCGTCGTTCAGTACGGTCAGGGTCTGGTAGGCGCGGAAGGTGGCTTCGGCGGCGCGGCTGGACTTCGGGAAGAGCAGGCTGATCTGGGCATAGGCGTTGAAGGCGTCGCGCCGGTCGTCCTGGGAGTTCGTCTCGGAAGCGCGAGCGGAGAGGATGTCGCCGCGAGCGAAGAGCGCGCTGACCGCGGCGGCGTCGCCGGCGTACATGAGTTTTTTGGAGAGTTCAAGTCCCTTGTCCCACGCCTTGATGTTGCCGTAGAATTTGATCAGGAGTTCGTATGCCGCGCTCAGGTCCGCCTCGTTGCGCGGGCTGCTTTTGTAATCCTTCAGCGTCTCAAGCACCTTGATTGCCTCGGACTGCTTCCCCTGGGCGTCGAGCGCCTCGGCCTGGCGGAGTTTGGAGTAGGGCTCCCAGCCGAGCGGGCCGAACGACTTCGCGGCCGCGGCGAACGCGGTCGCGGCCTCGTCGTATTTCTTGCTGCCGAGGAGCTTGTCGGCTGTCGTGATCTCCTCCGGCTTCGGGATCCACGCCCATTTGACGCGGTTCTTGCGGATGGAGAGCTTCGGGGAGCCGTCCTTCAGGGATTCGGCATAGCGGAAATCGCCGCTCTGCGTCAGTTCGACCAGCGCGGCGCGGATCTCCTCGCCGTCGGTCGTCATGATAACGGGTTTTGCGGCGGCGGCCGTCTGGGCGGCAAGCTGGACTGCCGCGAGCAGGAGTCCTCCGGTCAGGAGCGTCATCAATTTTTTCATCTAATTACCTCGTCGTATGGATTATGATTTGATTATTGTGCCTGGGATTCCGGGAGAGCGCCGATTTCGGCGGCATATCTCCCGTCGGGGAAATGCCTGCGGTATTTTCCGACCATGCGGTCGCGTTCTTCGGTGTTGCCGAGGAGGGCGGCCGTGTACGCGGTACGGTAGATCGCCTGTTCGATCCACTGCATCGCGGCGGGGTCTGCTTCCTCGTCAGCGGCGGCGGAGGACTGTCCGTCTGCCTGCGCTTCGGGTTCCGCTCCCGCTTCGGGTTCCGGCGTTTCCGAGGCGGCATCCTCGTCCTCGTCTTCGGGGAACGCGGTCGCGGCGATGATGCTGAAGCAGGCGTATGCCTTGTTGACCGCGCAGGACTTCAGGAAGGATTCGCCGGTCAGGACCTGGGCCTTGTTGTACAGTTCGAAGTTCGCGGTCTGGTTGGCGCGTACGGAGATCTTTGCGAGTTCGGCGCGCGCCTCTTCAGCCCGTCCCTGGAGCTCGCGGACTTCCGCCAGCGCGAAGTGCATGTCGTAGAAATACGGGGAATCCTTCTCCAGCAGTTCGATCTTTTCGAGTTCCTCCACGGCCTTGTCGAACTGTCCGTTCTTCGCGGCTGCGCGCCCGGCGTCCAGGTAGAGGCGCTGCTTCAGGCGGGAGACGGCGATTTCCGCCGCGGTCCTGTCGGACTTGAGTTCGGCGGCGCGCTCTTCGGAGAACCAGTCGTCGAGCTTCGGGTCCTGCACCGCCATGATGAGGCGTTCGCATACGTTCAATGCGATCGCGGCGGCGCGTTTGGACAGGGATTCGTCGGGGCACTGCGGGAGCGTGGAGGCGATCCAGCGCAGGTTCGTGACGGAGAGGTTCTTCGCCTGGTCCTGGTTTCCGGAGAAGAGGCGTTCGAAGATGTTCAGCGCTTCGGCGTAGTTTCCGGCCGTGTAGAGCGTGCGTGCAAGCACATACTGTGCATTTTTCGCCTCGGCGGACTCGGGGTACCGGATCCCCAGGGTCGTCAGGATCTTCTGCGCCTCGCTGTCGCGGCCCATGTTCATGTGGATGATGCCGATGCGCATCAGGTAGGCCGAGGCCAGCGGGTCGTCGGGATGCTTGCGGACGAACGTTTCGAACTCGGAGATTGCCTTGTCCCATTTCCCGGCGCCGTCGTACAGCCACGGGAGCAGGGAATCCGCGCGGCGGACGACCTTCTGCACCTCGGGAGTGTTGGCGACGGACGCGTATTTTCCGCCTTCGGCGATGTCGCGGCGGAGTTCCAGGATGCCTTCCACGGCTTCGTCGTAGATCGCCGCGGCCTGCGCCTTGAGCTTGTCCGCCTTTTCGATCAGCGCGGAATCCCCGGCGGCTTCTTCGCGGATGGATGTCGCCTGCTCGGCGAGGCGGTCGGCTTCGCGGGAGAGCATTTCCGGGATGATCTCCTGCACCACGGCGGTGACTTTCAGGGAGCTCGGTCCGAACGCGATGAACTTCCGGAGCGCATTTGCCGCCCCCTCATAGTCGTCCTGCATGGCCAGGCAGTCGGCGTACTTCATGTATGCTTCGTCCGTGAGTTCGGGATTGTTTCCGAAATTCTCCATGATGACCTTGTAGGCGGCCGCGGCGTCGTTCACTTCGGCCTGCCACTGTTTTTTCAGAGCGATGCGTTCGGCGGAGTCGGAGGAGGCGTTCAGGCGTTTGCCGATGGCGCTGGCGGCGTTCAGGTGTTCGCGCGCCATGCGGAGCGAGACGACGCCCGCGTAGGGGTTCAGCATGTCGATCTCAAGCAGGAGCCTGTAGAGGGTGAGGGCATCGCCCTTGAGCTGTGCAGCCTTCGCCGGGTCGGATGACGCCGCCTCGGCGGCCTGTTTCCACAGCACGTGTCCGGCGTTCAGGAGCGCGGTCGTCACGAAATCGTCCTTCGGGAGCAGCGCGGCGTAACTGCCGAGAACGACGGCGCTGGTGGAGTCGCCCATGTACGCATAGGACAGGACAAGACGGTTCACGAGTTCGGAGAGGCCGGGCGTGTAGCGGGACGCCATCCTCTGAAGGATGGGGAGGAGTTCCTCGACCACCAGATTGTACTGCTTGCTGGCGTAGTTCTGTTCCGCCCAGGCGGAGACCAGGGTGGACTGGTCGCTCATCTCCGGCGCCTTCACCTTGGAAAACTCGGACTGGTAGGTGGAGCGTTTGTCGGGGTCGATTGCCATGGCGTTTTCGGTGGCTTGCTTGAAATCCTTGTATGCGGCCGGAGCGTCCTTGAATTGCGGATAATACTTCACGAGTTTGCCGAGGTATTTGAAGGCGCGCCGGTAGTAGGTGACGGCCTGTTTTTTCAGGTCCGCCTCTTTCCTCGAATCGCCTTTTGCCTTCGCCTCTGCGGCGGCGGCCTCGGCCTGTTCGGCCAGGGCGAGATAGGAGCGTCCCGTCCAGAATTTCGCGTCCGCGGCGGGGGATTCGCTCTTCTTGCCATCCTTTTCCAGCGCCTCGTCCGACGCCTCGAAGAGGTCGGGATAACGCCGGACCTCCTCGCCGGCCTCCTCGTATTCGCCGAGGAGGTAGAAGCAGCGGATGATCTGGGCCGTGGCGTAGGCTGTGAGCATGTCCTGCCCGCCCCACTGGATGTCGTGGAAATCGACGGCCGCGGCGAGGACCGCGGTCTGCCAGTCGTTGGGGTCAACCCTGCGGAGGCGGTCCTTGTCGCCGGAGCTCCACTTGTCACGGTGCTTCACCTCGCCGGAGGTCTTCTTCCGGGCGAGTTCCATCTCGTCGATCCTCATGATGCGGTCGAGGTCCATGCCGAGAATCCCGCCGAGTTCCTTGTAAGCGTCGATGCGGGCGCGCTGGTTGTTCGTGTTGCCGGGATTGTCCACGACGGATTTCGTGAGGTCCGCGATGCGTTTCTGAAGGCGGGTCAGGTCGGTCTGTTTGCTCTTGTCCTTCATCAGGTCGGAGATCCTGCGCTGGAACGCGGCCTTCTCGCGGAGTTCGGCGCGGCGGTTGTTCTCCGCGGTGGACAGCTGCATGACCGCTTTCGTATAGGATGAGGCGCGCTTGTCCGATACGTTGCCCCGGGTCCAGTCCATGAGCGCGGAGGCGTCGTTCTCGCGCCCTTCCTGATAGTAGATGTTCAGCAGGGCGGTCAGGGGACGTTCGAAGTCGGATGGATCGATCTTGTTCCGCTTCAGATGGTTGTAAAGCTCCTCCAGAGGCTTCAGCGCCTTCTGGTTGTCCTTCTTCATGTAATGGTATACACCGAGCGTGCCGAGCGACTGGTAGTAGGCGGGATCGGTTTTCGGGATGCCGTCGATGATCTTCTGGGCTTCGTCGTTTTTTCCCGAGGCGAGATAAGTCTCCGCGAGCTGGACACGGTAGAAATTCGCCATGTCCTTGCTTTTGTTCTCCGCCAGGCGTTCCGTCAGGAACCGCGTCGAAAAATCGTACAGGCCCAGAGCGTTGAGTTCACGCGAATATGCCATGTCGCGCCTGACCGCGCCCGACTGCGCGAAGCCAGCCGCGCCCGGCACGGTCAATAACGCAAGGATCGCCAAAAGACTGATTCTGTTCCGCATAAAAACTCCGCCCGTGTCAAATAAACTCTTTTTGAATTAAGGATAGTAAAAAAGCATACATATTATATCACGGTTTTTAACAAATGTCAAGCGTTTTTTGTCAGGCTTTTTGCCCAAATCGACAGGCTTTCGTCACGCGCGCCCGCCACGATCACGACATCGCCGCCCCTTACCGTGTTTTTCAAATGCTTTTCGCACGCCAGACGGTCCTCGAACACCTTCACCGCATCCGCATGGACTCCGGGGGCTTCCCGGCAGGTCGCGGCGACTTCCGCGCTTGTCGGGCTGAAGGAGGTAGTTCCGCCCGCATAGTAGACGGGCAGGAAAAGGAACTCGTCCGTTGGCCGCAGGATCGAGGGCAGGGCGTTTGCGAGGGCTTCGCGCATGAAGCGAAGCGGCGCGAATCCATGCGGCTGAAAGACGGTGACCACGCGCCCTTCCGGCGCGAGCTCCTGCGCCGCGCCGATGCACGAGGCCAGCTTCTCCACATTGTGTGCGTAATCGTCGATGACCTGCGCACCGTTCTCCATGACCCCGGCGCGGTCGAACCGGCGTGCCACGCCTGCGAATTCCGAAACGGCTTTCAGGGCGTCCATGGGATCGTATCCGCGCGAGGTCAGGACGGTGTGCACCGCCAGGGCGTTCAAGGCGTTGTGGCGGCCCGGCATCGGCAGGCGGATCTCCGGCAGCCCGTTGAACGCGCACCAGGCGCTGCCGTCCGCCACGCGGTAGGTATTCAGGCGGAGAACGCGGCGTCCCGCGTACGAGACGGGGGCATCTGGGTCGCCGCTGAAGAGCAGGACCATTTTCCCGGCGGGGAATTTCTCGGGACCGATCTCCTTGAACGCTGCAAGTTCCATCACGACGCAGGATCGCGCCGATGCGGCGAACGCCAGAAAGACCCCGGCAAGCTCTTCCCGCGAATAATGGTCCGTGCCGATGTTCAGGATGAGCGCGGTGTCCGGCACGTAGTTCAGCAGGCTTTTGTCGCTTTCGTCGGCCTCGATCACGAAATCGCGCCCGAGTCCGCCCCGGTAGTTCCCGGCGGCGCCGTCTTCGAGGAACCGTTTCACGTAGCCGCCGGACAGCATTCCGGGGTCGCCGCCAAGACGGTCCAGCGCGTCCGCCAGCCAGGCGCTCACGGTCGTTTTGCCGCAGGTGCCTGTGACGGCGACCGTGAAGCGTTCCCGCAATGCGCCGATCCCGAGCTCCAGCGCCTCGCTTCTGTGAAGCCGGCGCGTCCCGGGAGGCGCGAGTTTGAAGTCCGGGTTGTCTCCCTCAATCGCGGTCGAGTACACGATGGCGTCCGGCATGTATCCGTCCGCGTAAGCCGAGCCGTCCTGCGGGAAAAGCCTCGCGCCGCATTTGCGGAGCGCCGCGAAGATGCGTTCGTTCTCCGGGTGGCCGAGCGCGCGGTCGCTGCCGGTCACGGTGCATCCGAGGTCCGCGAACATCTGCGCCAGTCCGCTCATGCCGATGCCGCCTATGCCGACGAAGTGGATGGAGTGCGGGAGATCCCGGCGCGTGTCCGGGGAAGAAAAGCCAGTCGATTCCGGAGCCATATGAAACAACCTCGTTGAATAAAAAATGATCCGTATTGGAAAACAATAGCATCATCCGGCGGAAAAATCAACGTCTTCCCGCCTGAAAAAGGCAAAAAAAAGCAGGATCGGAAAAGATTTCCGATCCTGCGGCGTTTCTTAACGGTTGGAGAAACCGCGCCATGCGGCGTTTCAGACCAGCGCCGTCTCCTCGGGGAACCCGAACCGGATATTGAAATCCTGCACGGCCTGCCCGGACGCACCCTTGGTGAGGTTGTCGATGCAGGAGAAGAGCAGGAGTTTCCCGGTGTGGGAGTCGAGCTTGAAGCCGATCTCGCAGCAGTTCGTGAGCGTGACATGCTTCGTGTCCGGAAGTTTCCCGGCGGGAAGCACGCGCACGAAACGCTCGTTTCCGTATGCCTTCGCGAAGGCGTCCGCCACCGTTTCCTCGGTGCAGCCTTCGGCGGCGTCCAGGATGATGGTGGACTGGATGCCGCGGTTGGTCGGCACCAGATGCGGGATGAAGTTCATGCGGAGGGAGGGCAGTCCGGCGGCGACGGCGAGCTCCTGCTCGATCTCGGGCAGGTGGCGGTGTCCCGCCACGCCGTACGCGCGCACGCTCTCGTTGCATTCCGGGAAGATGTACGGCAGATCGACTTTGCGTCCGGCTCCGGTCACGCCGCTCATGCTGCAGGCCACGATGCCTTCGGGGGAGGCCAGCCTGGCCGCCAGGATGGCTGTGGTCGGGAGCAGGATGCTGGTGACGTAGCATCCGGGGCAGGCGATCAGTTTCGCGGTGCGGATCTGTTCGCGGTAGCGCTCGGGGAGGCCGTACACGGCATCGGAGAGCAGCCCCGGGGCGGGATGATCGATCTTGTAGTACTTTTTGTACTGGTCCAAGGAGCGCAGGCGGAAATCCGCGCTGATGTCAATGACGGTGAGTCCGGCATTGATGAACGGCTCGGCAAATTCATGCGCGAGGCCGTGGGGAAGCGCCAGGAAAGCGGCGTCGCAGCCGGATTTGATGGCCTCGACGTCCGGCATGGAGAAACTCAGGCCGGTCCCGGCGAGACGGGGGAATATCTCCGCGATGTCCTTGCCCGCGTTCTGGCGGGACGTGATCACGCGGATATCGGCATACGGATGACGGGAAAGCAGGCGAAGAAGCTCCTCGCCTGCATATCCCGCGGCGCCGACGATCGCGACGCGTACTTTGTCCATTTGGGGAATCTCCAATTAGCGTTTGGAGAACTGGAAGCGTCTGCGCGCGCCCGGCTGACCGGGTTTCTTGCGTTCCTTGACTCTGGAATCGCGCGTCAGCATGCCGCTGCTCTTCAGCACGGACTTGTAGTTTTCGTCCGCGAGCAC